>PUPC01000076.1 GCA_003553185.1 Planctomycetota bacterium
CGTCCAGCAAGAGCCCCAAGGGCACCCGCAACGGCGGCGACCTAGGATTTGAGGCCGAAATGTTCAAAGCCGCGGACAAGCTGCGCGGGAACATGGAGCCCAGCGACTACAAGCACGTCGCGCTGGGGCTCATCTTTTTGAAACACATCAGCGACAGCTTCGAGGCGAAGCGCGAGGAGCTGCTGGCTGAATACCCCGAGGGGGCCGAGGACCCGGACGAGTACGCCGCCGAGAACGTTTTCTGGGTGCCCAAAGAGGCCCGCTGGTCGCACCTGCAGGCCAGCGCCCGGCAGCCCGGCATCGGCAAGCTGATCGACGAGGCGATGCTCGCGATCGAGAAGGTGAACCCGAGCTTGAAGGGCGTGCTGCCCAAGGAGTACGCCCGCCCCGCGCTGAACGCGGTGATGCTTGGTGAACTGATCGACCTGATCTCCGGGATCGCGCTCGGGGAAAACCGGGTCCGCGCCCGCGACGTGCTGGGGCGTGTATACGAATACATGCTCGGGCAGTTCGCCGGCTCCGAGGGGAAGCGCGGCGGCGAGTTCTACACGCCGCGCTCCGTAGTGCGTTTGCTGGTGGAAATCCTCCGACCCTTCCCAGACCTTGCCCGCGGTATCAAGGGGCGCGTATACGACCCCTGCTGCGGCTCTGGGGGCATGTTCGTGCAGGCCGAGCGGTTCCTCGAGACCCACGGGGGCCGGTTGGGTGAACTGGCCATTTACGGCCAGGAATCCAACTACACGACGTGGCGACTGTGCAAGATGAACCTCGCGGTGCGGGGCATCGACGCCGACATCCGCTGGAATAACGAGGGCAGCTTCCACAAGGACGAGCTGCCGGACCTGCGCGCCGACTTCATCATGGCCAATCCGCCCTTCAACGTATCCGACTGGGGCGGCGAGCGGCTGCGCGACGACGTCCGCTGGAAGTACGGCGTGCCACCGGCTGGCAACGCCAACTTCGCATGGCTGCAGCACATCCTCCACCACCTGAGCCCGAACGGCACTGCCGGCGTCGTCCTATCCAACGGATCGATGTCCTCCAATCAGTCCGGTGAGGGGGAGATCCGCAAGGCCATGGTCGAGGGCGACGTGGTCGACTGCATGGTCGCGTTGCCGGGACAGTTGTTCTACTCCACCCAGATCCCGGCCTGCCTGTGGTTCCTCGCGAAGAGCAAGAAGAACGGCGGCCTGCGCGACCGCCGCGGCGAGGTGCTGTTCATCGACGCCCGCAAGCTCGGGCACTTGGTCGACCGCACCCGGCGGGAGTTCTCGGACGAAGACGTGGCACGAATCGCGGATACCTACCACGCGTGGCGCGGCGACGCCGATGCGGGCGAGTACGAGGACATCCCCGGCTTCTGTAGGAGCGCCACGCTGGAGGAGATTCGCAGCCATGGGCACGTGCTGACCCCCGGCCGGTATGTTGGTGCGGAAGCTGCGGAAGATGACGAGACGCCGTTTCCTGAGCGTTTCGCAGCCTTGCGGGAAAAACTGGAGGAGCAATTTGCGGAGGCCGACGAACTGACGGCAACGGTCAGGGTGAAGCTCGCCGGAGTCTTAGTTGATGAGTAAGTGGCAACATGCTCGGCTCGCCGATGTTGCATACTTCCAGGAAGGCCCCGGAATCCTTGCGCGTGATTTCACCGAGATAGGCGTGCCCTTGGTCCGGCTTGCGGGGCTCGGAGGCTATGAGGCCACCCTAAAAGGGTGCAACCACGTGGACCCTTCAGTAGCCGAACGAAAGTGGGCCCATTTCAAATTAAAACCGGGCGATATTCTAGTTTCGACCAGTGCATCATTTGGGCGGCCTGCCATCGTCGGCATCGAAGCGGAGGGCGCGATCTTCTACACCGGAATCATCAGGTTCCGATCCAAGTCGTCGAATCTTGACGATGGCTACCTTGAACTTTTTTTGGGTTCGTCCGCCTTCATGGCGCAGGCAGAGGCCCTCGCTTCAGGAAGTGTTATACGGCATTTCGGTCCATCGCATCTACGAGAGATGACGATCCCACTACCGCCCTTAGGATATCAGCGGGCAATGGCCGAAGTGGCAGCTGCACTGGCCGACAAGATCGACCTCAACCGCCGCATGAACGAGACGCTGGAGGCGATGGCCCGGGCGTTGTTCAAGGACTGGTTCGTCGACTTCGGCCCCACCCGCGCCAAGATGGAGGGTCGCGAGCCGTACCTCGCGCCGGACCTGTGGGCGCTGTTCCCGGATCGGCTGGATGACGAGGGGAAGCCGGAGGGGTGGGAGATGTTCCGGCTCGACCACATCGCGGAACACCATAAGCGCACCATCACCCCGTACTCCGATCCCGAAACGGTGTTTGAGCATTTCAGTCTGCCGGCCTTCGATAATGGGCAGAACCCCGCGCTCGACGCCGGTGAGGCTATTAAGAGCAACAAGACGGTCGTTCCACCGCGGGCGGTGCTACTGTCAAAACTAAACCCTGAGATTACCCGTGTGTGGTTAACAGAGACTGCAGGTCGTTATCCGCAGATCGCATCTACGGAGTTTCTAACTTTCATTGGGAGGAATGGAGCCGACCGAGGGCTCCTGTTCTGCCTGTTCAGCGATGTCCAATTTCGCGAGATGCTGCTGGGCATGGTCACCGGGACATCCAAGAGTCATCAGCGCGTCTCTCCGCCTGATTTGATGAGACGGGAAGTGCTCGTCGGTCATGCGGTCCTGTTTGAACATTTTGCGGCGTTAGTTGGGCCGCTGCTGGACCGCGTCCTTGCCAATAGGAACGAATCCCGCACCCTCGCCCAAACCCGCGACCTGCTTCTTCCCAAACTGATGTCCGGCGAGATCCGGGTGCGGGATGCCGAGCGCATGGTGGAAGAATTGGTGTGAGCGGCGTACTGGGGCGCAGCGTCCGATTGTTCCTCGTGGACGGGAAGTCCACCGGGCTCATCACCGCCGAGATCATGAACTGGACCGGGCATGTGCTAACCGGCCCGCGATCCCAGCTCCCGCGCATCATGTCGCGCCCTGAGGTGGCCCGCACCGGCATCTACCTACTCTACGGCCGCGATCCTGACGAGCCGGACACCCTGCGCCTGTACATTGGCGAGAGCGACAACGTGGGGAACCGGTTGAAGCAGCACAATCAGGATGAGCGCAAGGCCTACTGGGAGCGCACCTGCGTGATCACCAGCAAGGACCAGAACATCACCAAGGCGCACGCCCGCTATCTGGAATCGCGTTTGATCGCGATCGCCCATGCAGCCGGCCGAGCAGCGATGGACAACGGCACCGTGCCGCCCCCAGTTTCCCTGCCGGAGGCCGACAAGTGGGACATGGAATACTTCATCGACCAGATGCGGTTGGTGCTGCCGGTACTGGGGCTGGAGATCCTGCGCGAGTCGCCGAAACCTTCTGTTGAACAGGCTCACGGTCCGGACACCGAGTCGCGGGCATCTCCGGTGTTTGAGCTGACGCAAAAAAAGTCCGGCTTGTACGCACGGGCCCGTGAGATCGACGGTGAATTCGTGGTGTTGAAGGGATCGACGTTCGTACCGCAATGGAAGCGGCCGGCTACCACTAACCAAGGCTACGCCAAGCTTCACCATAAGCTTCGGGAAAACGGGAAGCTTCAGCCAAACCCGGGGCAGACTTTGGTGATACTGCAGGAGGACTTCCCTTTCTCAAGCCCGAGCGCCGCTGCTGCGGTGATTCTGGGTCGTACTGCTAATGGGAGGCTGTCATGGA
>PUPC01000230.1 GCA_003553185.1 Planctomycetota bacterium
CCCGAGCGGGCCGATCCGCCAGTGGACGCATTCGCCCGGCTCGATTGTCGTGTCAGTCCAGAGTTCCGTCGGCTGCTGGTCCATCCGCTTTCTCCCTTACCGGACAGAACTATACCCAACCCATCCTGCGATTGCAAGGGAAAATGAATGATCCCGGGAAAATTCTGAAAAACGCGCTTGCATCCGTACAGAGTTCTCATATACTCAAGGTGGGTCAGGTGAAAAGGGGTCGCCCGGGCAAGGGCGTTTTGGCTCCTCACCTGCGAGTCCGGATCCGGCCTCCGGAAAAGCTGGTTTGCTCTTGCATTGATTTCGGAAACTCGTATACTCGAAACATGAAGGGCGGTATCCGCCGCTCAGGACGAACTTTTTTAACCCTCCGGCCGGAGATTAATAGCCATCGGAACTTTCCTACAGAACTTCTTCTACAACCCTTGGATGCTGATCGCTCTGCTTGCGATCGCTCTTCCCCTCATCATCGAGTGGTTGTTCCGTCGGCGAAAGCGCCAGATCGATCTGCCGACGATCCGCTATCTGCTGCGGAACAGGGAGCAGCAGAAGGTCAAGCGGGAGGACCGCCTCCTGCTCCTGTTGCGGATGCTCGTGCTGCTGCTGTTGGTCATGGCGCTCACCCGTCCCCGGGTGCCTCGACAGGTTTTCCGACGGCCCACCCAGCGGCACATCGTGGTGGCCATCGACGGGTCGGCGAGCATGCAGCAGGAAGTCGGCGTCACCACCGCGTTCGCCCAGGCCCGGATGCAGGCGGCCGCACTCCTTCGCGATGAAAACATCACCGAGGGGGCCCGCGCCACCATCGTCTACATGGCCAGAGAGCCGTCCAACTACCTCGAGGCCTCCGAAGACCTGCATATGGCGGCGGCGAGAATCGAAGAATGGCGGCCCGGCTCCGGCACCGTCGACATGAGCCGCAATCTGAAATGGATTGAAGAGGCCATCGAAACCCGCCAGGAAGAACGCAGCGAGGCGATTGCCGAGCGAAGAAGCGCGGGCGAGCCGCAGGCGGGCGACGAATTGGAGGAAGTGGCGGAGGTCTATATCTTCTCGGACTTCCAGCGAACCAGTTGGCCCAGCGATGATCCCGATCTTAGTCAAGCGTTGAGAAATATCAGCGACCTGGGCGAACTGCACCTGGCGGACGTGGGCACCGAGCATGACTTCAATTACATGGTCACCGGACTGGAGCCGGAAGAAGACGCCATCGTTGCCGGATTCCCCATCAGCTTCCGAGTGACGGTCGATGTCAACGCCAAACCCGGCTGGCAGCCCTCCGAGGACGACCGGGCATACGTCGACTTCCTGGTCGACGGGTCGCGGCAGGAGCGGCGGTCGATCCCGCCCATCACCGAGCGCCGCTCGGACATACAGTTCACCCATACCTTTCCCGAGGCGGGCGACTACGTGGTCCAGGTCATACTCGAAGGCGACGAGCATCAGGCCGACAACGACCGGCTCTACACCGTCCAGGTCCCGGAATCGCTGCCGATCCTCATCCTCGACGAGACCTTCGACTCGGAGGAGGCAGACAGCTTGGCCGCCGACAGCAGCTTCCTCACCCGGGCGATTTCACCGCCGGAGCACCCGGGTTATAAGCAGTTCTCGGTGTTCTCGACCAACGTGATTCACCCCTTCCAACTGATATACGAAAACCTTGATTTCGCCGTCCGCGAAATCCGGCCGGACGAGCCCGGCGAGGACCCCACATACGACACCGAGGGATACGTCGCGGTTGTCGTTACAGGGATAAGCCATCTCCGGCCCGACGTGGTCGGACGGCTCCAATCGTATGTGGATAACGGCGGCAAGGTCCTGTTCTTCCTCAGCGACCGCGTCCGCCCAGCCCACTACAACCGCATGCTTTACCGGAACCCGACCGAAGCGCAGGACGGCGGCGATGACGAGGCCGAGGACCCGCTCCGCGGCCAGACATTGCTGCCCGCCCGGTTGGTGCGCACCACCACCACCGAGGATACCGTGCCCCTTTTCGCCGAAGCCACGGGCGGGCGAGTCCCCTCCTTCGGTCCCGGGATGCCGCATCCCGACACCCGCCTGCAGAAGATGTGCGAGCTTGAGGTCCATCCCCGGGCCGACGTCCTGCTCCGGGCCGGGACCGGCCCCACCGATGCGGGCCAGCCCCTGCTCGTCCGTAAACGCGTGGGCGACTATGGAGGAGAGGTCTGGCTGGCCAACATGAGCGCGTCGCCCACTTGGACGACATTGCAGGCCCGGGCGGAGTTTGTCGTGCTCGTCCAGGAGCTGCTCCGCGGGCTGGTCGGCCAGCCGAACGAGGTGGCCAACCTCGCGGTTGGCGAGACCTTCCAGCAATTGGTCTACGCGTCCGCCCAGCCGCTGCTCGTGTATCTGCCCGACGGGCGGACCAGCGTACGGGTCAGCCCGCCGCCCACGCCGCGGGACGAGGAACCGCCCATCCCGTGGGAGATGCGGTTCTCCCAGACATACGACCACGGCGTCTACCGAGTCGAACCCAGTCAGCACGAGGTCGCACGAACCCGGTTTGTGGTCAACCAGGACACAGAGGCGGAGAGCGACCTGACCCGCTACTCGCGCCGGGACCTGGAGAGCGAATTGGACTTCGGCCGGACCTGGGATGCCACCTGGTTCCCGCGCGGGACCGATATTGCCAGCTACGTCGCAGGCCTGCACGGAGTGACCGAACTGGCACCGGGCCTGCTGTGGATACTGATCGCCGCACTCGCTGTCGAGTCTTACCTGGCCGCTCGCTTCGGCCGTCGTAGAGGAGGAGCGCAGACGTGAACCCCGTGAGAATGCTGTCCAACCCCAACTTCCAAGTCTTCCTGGCGGTCGTGGCCGTTACGCTGTTCATATTCTACCGCTATATCTATGGCCGAGAGCGTCAGCATGCCCGCGAGCTCACCGGCACCCAGACCTGGGTGCTGTGGGGGTTCCGGGGGTTCGTCGCACTGCTGGCCCTGTTGGCACTGGCACGGCCGGCGACGCAGCGGACCCGCGTCGAGGAGCGCCTGCCCGTGACCGCCATCCTGGTCGACTCGTCGGGCAGTATGTCCCTGCCCACCCCGCGCGGCAATCCGCTGGTCGAGGACCTCGAGCGGGAGATGCAGCAGGCGAACCCCGGCTTCCGGGCCAGCCGGTGGCAGTCCGCCCAGGTCGCGACCGAAAAGCTTGTCGATCGCCTGTCATTGCACCAGCGTCTGCGGGTCTATGAGTTCGGCGATCAGCTCGACCTGATGGCCGCGCCCCGCCACCGCGAGTCGCTGGACGAACCGATCCCGACGACCGACGAGATATTCCTCCGAGCGGACGGCAGCATGGCCACCGCCGACGCGCCGGTGAGCCGAACCGGCCAGTCGATCCACGAGGCGCTGGAGGGGCTTGCCGGCGAGAAGATCGGCAGCATCATCATGATCAGCGACTTCCGCGAGATCGGCCTGGTATCGACCGACGTCCCCCTTCCCCGAATGACCGAACGGCTGCGGGATATGAACCGGCAGCTCGAGGCGGAGGGCAAGGCCCCCATCCGCGTTCACACCATCGTCGAGGGGACCGAACATCCCCTGCCCGACATCCGCATCGACGAGGTCAGCGCCCCGATGGAAGCCAGCTTGGGCGACGTGTTGCAGTTCCACGTCACGGTCACCAACGACTATCGCGAC
>PUPC01000148.1 GCA_003553185.1 Planctomycetota bacterium
CTTCATTACCTCATCGATGCCGCCGCCCCCACACAGCCTATGAAAACAGAATCCGGTTGGATTTTCGTCCGCTGAATAGCAGGTCGTGTTTTTTTCCGACGTACTGCGTCGAGATCGGAGCTTCATGACTGATCTGAGGACACGGCGCGAGCGCTAACGCGTCGCCATTAGGATGCCGCGCACTCTAGCAACGCCACAATCGATTCCGGGAGGTTTGGTAGTCTGATGATTTTTCTCATTCGCGGACATGCGGTTTGTGGTGTGATTACGGTCTCAAGCAGTTGGTTACGAATCTTGCGTGAGTCGATTTCGGCAAACCGTTCGTCCAGAGTCGTATTACCGCTAAGCAGTAGGTTCATGTACTCCTTGTTGTTCAGGTTCATCGCCAACGCTGCCCGCTCTGAGCACTCCTTGCTGGGTACCAGCCGTGTGCGAAACTTGCCGACTTCTTTCTCGATGGTCGTCATGCTGGCCGGAAGTGCTCCGCGATCATTAAGCCCACGCTTGTTTTCCGGCAAAGTGATGCGCATCGCTTTTCTCAACCGATTGAATACCGCCACCTTCTCCTCCATCCGCTGCGCGGCGTCGCGGAGACTCCGGTCGTTGAGCACTTCCACCAGATCGTGAGAGATGCCGCTGTATACCTTGTTCTGTTTCCAGTCTCCCTGAAGCTGTATCCTGAACAATCGATGCAGTTGTAGCCCGACCTCCTGGAGCCGTCGATAGAAGACCAGATGCGTCTGATCGAAAGGGAATCCACACCCGCCACCGTCGGCCCCGGCATCTAATACTCACAGGATGAGCGTGTATGCCGCCTGCACGGGCACGCTCGCCAACCCGCATTCGGGCGGCAGCTGGTCATGCTCGATACCGTTGGTCAGCGCGTCGACGCCGCACCCGCTCTCGGCAAGGACTTTCCCCAGCGATTATCGAAGATGCGAGATATCATCACGTACGACCTGAATGTCGCCGCTCTTAGTCGCCCAGAGGCTGAGGTTGTGCGAACAGCCATTTACATGTGCGTGATCGCTAAACAGGCGAAAGGGAAACTCAAAGAGCGGGACGTCCCAAGGGTTCGTTCACTTGTACATGAATGCTGTGAACAACATGAAAGTCGATATTCGAGCGTACACTTGGAGGACTACGCGCAATGTGTTCCCCGCCGGCAGGTTTCTCCGCGCCCTGCCATGTGTGATTGCCGCACGCCGCCAGCCGGAAATGCCCCTGGGAAACCGATGGCAGTTCCAGGGGCAAAGTCAGGAAACCGGTCGGGCGAGATCATCCGGCTCCGTCAGGAATGTCGGCGGTATCGATGATCTGTTTCTGTTCGATCGCCCCGCCGAGGATCGCACGGTAACAGAGCGAGTTTATGGCGCGGGCGATGCCTCCGGTGCGACGGAAGATCTCCATCCTATCGTTGTCTGAGAACAGCGATCCTGAGTAGTTCACGATCTTCAGGCCGTGCTCGATGTAGCCGATCGTCTCTTCCAGGGTCATCGGCAGGAGAGTGTGAGAGATGTGAATCCGGGCTCGCAGCGCGTCGAAGTGTGAGTAGTGAAGAATCGCAGCAAGCTCCGGTTGGCCGGCGAGAATGAAGGTGATGCGATGTGAGGAGTCGGCCTCGAAATTGGTCATTGCCTTGAGCATCAGCAGCGCTTCGGTTGAGGTGTCCTGAGCATCGTCAATGACGATCACCGGCGTTCGCTTTGCTTCTGCCACCGCGTCGTTGAACGGCGGCTTCGTCCTGGTGATCGAGTGCAGCGGGTCGATCTTCATGCCCTGAAGGATGAGTTTGAGCAGCTCGGCCGGATTGCCGAAGCTGCCGCGCAGGTAGATCACCTGGTACTGGTTGGAGTCGAAACGGTGTGTAGCCGAGCGCAGGACGAGCGATTTACCGTTATGGAAAGCTTTCCATAATGGTAAAACCCATATGAGTGTGGCCCTCGGCACCATCGCCTGCGAGATGAGCTTGAAGGTTCGCTTCTACACGGTCACCGAGCTGGTGCTCAAACTCTCCGACGCCTACCGGTTGGGAACGTTGGAGCGGCTGGTTCGTGACCTGAAACAGCTGGACCTGTTGATCCTCGATGAGTGGGGATACGTACCGGTGGACCGGGAAGGCTCACAGTTATTGTTCCGCATTATCACCACCAACCTGGAGTTCTCTAAATGGGGCGGCGTGTTCACCGACGAGCAGATGGCCGCCGCGATGATCGACCGGCTTGTGCACCATGGACACCTGCTGATGTTCGAGTCGGAAAGCTACCGGATGACTCACGCATTGATGCGTGATACCGCCGCCACAGAAACCTCCTACCGAAAGGAAAACCAATGACAATTACCCGAAAACAGATTCAGTGGATGCGCACCCACGCCCGGATGCAGATTGACGCAGAGCTGGAGGAAATGAACCTCGCCGAATACGGAGTTGAACCGGATCCATACGTGTACACCGAGCAGGATCTGCACGAACAGATCAGGAAAATGGTCAACCGATACAACCGGGAACGCGAGGTTCATCGGCGGCCGGCAGAACACTCGAAACCGTGGGAGTGCACCGCAACAGACACGAATCCTACGACCGGCAAAAAAAGGAGTTAATGGATAAAATACCTGAATAATCTATGCGGTTGATAGTGACGATAAAACCCGGGAAATTCCCGCGATAATAACCGGGACGCTATAACGATAGAAGCCGGGATATCTGCTTGACAGAACACATTCAGGAAATCGCGGATCTCACATCGTCCATGGTACGACTTGCTGCTCCAAGTACCGTAAAGCTGATAGGGAAAGGACAGAAAGCTCGGATCGTGCCACTGATGGAACGGCAGACCGATATCCTCTCTCGGTATATGGTCGAGAACAAGCTGAACAGTCCGAAGGCGAATGAGTATCCGCTGTTTCCCGGCAAGAGAGGAGAGAAACTCACTCGCGCAGGAATCACTTATATCCTGGCGAAATACGCAAAGATAACCAGAGCTCAGGACGCATCCCTGATTCCACTCAGACTTAGCCCCCACTGTCACAGCAAAGCGATGCACCTGCTTCAATCCGGCGTGAATCTCGTATATATCCGCGATCTGCGCGGCAATGTGTCAGTACAGATCACAGAGATCTATGCCGGAACCGATTCCCAAAAGAAACGGGAGGCAATCGAGCAGGCGTATACCCACGTCATGAGCCCTGCGGCGAAGCCGCAATGGGAAGGGAACCCGGATCTGATTGAATAGCTCAGGACGTTTATGAAGTAACCGAGGGTATGAAAATGGAAAGCTTTCCATTCTAAAGGAAATACCGACCGTTCGCCGTGCGGTAGACTCTCTCGTCCTGGAACCGCATATCATTCGCCGGTACTCCGTTCGTCCACTCGGCGATAACTTCGGCGGTCTCCGTGTCGTACGTCCGACCATCGATCACCTTGCGCATGGTGCGCCTCCCTGTAGTCAGGGAAGCGGTGCGCCAAAACTGGTCACAATCTTGGTCACAATCGGGTTTTTCGCGCTCCCAAGTCTCTATACCGTATCGACTTAGGAAGTGGAGGTGGCGGGAATCGAACCCGCGTCCGACTGAGCCGTCTGAAGACCTCTACAGGCTTAGGTCCTGCTTGAAAAGTCTCGGCTTCCGGGTGGGCGCAGGCCCTGAAGACGGCCGGAAGCCAGAGCC
>PUPC01000149.1 GCA_003553185.1 Planctomycetota bacterium
GCACCCTGGGCGGCGATGGGAGCCATGGGGAAGGGGAGTTTCTCGACGTCCGAGGTGGCCCGGAACAGGACATAGCCGCCGGTGAAATGGTCGACGCGGCTGAGGATGCCGGATATCACCAGGACCAGGACCGGCAAGAACCAGTCGCGATGCAGGAACGTGCGATGAACGATCGCATCGGAATCGGCGGCCGGAACGACCCACGTGGGGATTTCGGATGCGACGCCGAAACTTTCGGCTGCGGCCGAGGTCCGAAGATATTGCCGCCAGATAAGCTGAGCGAACGGGCCGCCGGCCATCGCTACGCCGCCGATCATAGCGACCAGTGTCCCGGCCGCGTAGAAGATCAAATAGAGTTCCTGGCGTTGAAGCGGTTTGAACGAGCGGCGGGAGACATCAGCGAAGAGGATAATGGTAACCCATACCGCCGCGGGACCCATGTGCTGCCCGGCCATCAGACCAAGGTAGATGGCCGAGGGCATCATGACTACGGCGATAAAGAAGACACCGAGAATAGTCCGGATAGTAAACCCGTCCCGGTACTCTTCCGGGGTCGCCATCATGTCGCGATATTCGGCGATATCCTTTTCGATTTTGCGTGGTGGTGCCATCGGTGTTACTTCTCCTCACCTCGGGGCTCTTTGTTATCCTCGTCGGCCTTGGCCGTGTCAGCATCCTCGTCTTCTTCCGGCACACGTGCCCGCATCGCGTCCTCGACGGTTCGTCGCTCTTCTTCTGTGGCAATGCCGAGGTGCACTTTGGCCTGGGCCGCAAACAGGTGCCGTTCTTCGCTCGACAGGATTCGCCACATCAGGAACTGCTGCCGGATGAGTTTGAGGAATTTATGGTTCATTCGTTCCCACGAGGCGGGGCTTCCGCTCTTACGATGGAGGTGCATTTCGGGAGCGAAAATATCCTCCTCCTCGGTGGGCACGGTGTAGAGCACAAGCGACTGGCTGATCCCGAAATCGAACGGGGCGATCCACACCTGGGACTCGAATTTCATCGAGTCCTGGCCGTCGATTTTCTCCACCGACAGTTCGCTGTCCTGGGCAAAGAAGTCGCCCACCGACTGGTTGGCGTGGTCGCGGAAATATTCCATCAGGAACATATTGACGCCGTATGCCTGTTCGCCGCCGATGGTGAAGGGGAACTTGATGTGGAAGTGGTCGCCTTCGGGCTCGGGCAGCTTCCAGATTCGATCGACGTCGGGCACTGACATCTGAGAGGCCTTTCGAGCCGGATAGACCGCAGAAAGCAGGACAAGTGCCATCACTGCCGCTGCGGAGATGACCGCTGAGGTGCTGGAGTAATTGAGCGAGAAGCCCTCGAGCAGTTCGTATTGGACGAGGAAGAACGAGGTGGTCTGGCCGAGTACATAGCCGAGGATTACCGCGACCGTGCCGAATACCGCCGCCTCGGCCACGAACAGCGAGCCGATGTGCAGCGGGGCCAGGCCCAGCGAACCGAAGATGCCGATCTCGCGCTGCCGCTCGTACACCGAACCGAGCATGGTGTTCAGTACGATCATCGCACAGATGAGCATCGGCACCAGTATTGCCCCGAATCCGCCCACTCGGTCGGCATCGGACGAGAGCTTATAAGTGACCCGATCCCGCGTGGAAACATAGATGGGAGTGGTCAGTCGGGAGAGCAGTTCGTCGCCGATCTCGTCGGCCAACACATCGGCCGCCTCACGGGCAGACCGCATTGCTTCGGACAGTTCGGGCGAGCGCTCGTCAACAGCCGGGGCCTCGGCCCTCAACTCCAGGTAGGTCCAATATTCACGGGGTACGATGGACACCGAGATGAGGGAGGCTCCCTGATCCCGGATGAAGTCGAAGGGCAGAAAGACGCTGTTGGCCGGGTCCACATGCTCATAGCTATCGACGGTGTAGGGGTTCAACTCCTGCCCGGCCCGTCGCATCCAGCTTTCCTGTCGCCAGTCAACGGGCGTGATTTCTTCTCCATCGACGCCTTTCACATCCGCGACAATCTTGTCGTTCAACAGCCCGACCACAGGGATGTTTTTCCCATGCATTCGTATTCTCGGCGTCTCTTCGTTCACCTCGCCGGTGATACGGTCTGGGGCGATGTTCAAGTGTCTTGCGACGCGGCTTCCGATGATGATGACCGGTTCTTCGTCATCTTCCCTGAACCATCGGCCAGCGGTCAGGATGTCGTTCACCCCGGCCAGTGACGGCTCGTGCGGAACCACCCCCGCCACTCCTGCGCACAGGAACTCGTGGTGGAATTCTTCTGTATCTGCACTTTGCAGGAGCGCATCGGCTCCCAGCCATGCCCTTGGCACCACCTTGGCCTTGTCGCCGAATTCGGCCCGGGACAACTCGTACAGGTAATCTGAAATCGGCTGATAGCGGGGGTCGCGCAGTAAGATGCCCGGGTAGGGCGGGGTGAATACTCGGCCGGTTGGATTCGGGTTTTCGTGGGTGATCTGCTGCGGGTCCACCGAGGTGAACGAAAGTACGGAGAATGTGAGCAGAACCAGCGTGGCCAGAGTGAGCATTGTGCGTGTGCGTCGCCGCCGCATGTTTCCGATGCCCAGCGCACAGGCCGCACCGGTCGCACTCATCCGCTTGAAGTCGGCGTTCTGTCGGCTGCCCGGCCTTTCGTGTAACCGGCGAACTTCCAGCTCGAACCTCGAGCGGATCATCATGATGACCAGCAGGGCGAGGGCCAGGGCGATAAAGGCGATGAGGATCATCGGGGCGCTGCGGGTGATGGCGAACGCCGGATGCACCATGGCGATGACGATGAAGACGACCAGGAATACGCCGAAGAACCCGGCGATTCGTTTGTTGACGCTGGGGAAGCCGAACAGGAGCCGCTCGACAAAATAGGAGAACGGCAGGAGCAGGAAGAGATAGAAGAGAACGCCGGTCAGAATGTCGGTCGTCGTGCCGCGGACAATGGGGTAGGCCCGCGACTGTCGGGCCAGTGCCCGCTCAGATTCGACGAAATGTCGGTCATAGTCGAGCTCTTCGCCCGCCTGGCTTGCCTGTTCCAGTGATTGGAGGGCGCCCGGTCGGATAATATCTCCGGCTTCGTCGCGGGTTCCCGCGTGGAGTTCGTTGACTCGTTCGTTATATACTCCGTGTTCCGCCAGGGCCCTGATCCTGTGGTCGTTCAGGTAGGAAATGTCCCGGGTCATCAGAAAGCGCGTCCTGGGCAAGAGGCCATATTCCGGAACTGCGAAGCCAATTCCCTGGGCGTCTGCGTCTTCAGCTCGGTAATCGTCCCGGATGTTGAGCAACGGGAGTCGATTCCCGAGGAAGCCGCCCCGGAACATCAGTTTGAATCGGGTTTCGGGCTGGACATAGACGACGGCAGTGGGCACGCCACGGTGTATTCTGTTGCCACGTGGGCTGAGTGAAAGTCCGTAAAAATCCGGTGTCGTATTGGTTCGAGCATCCCACACGGTGATGTCGGTGAATGTTCCGCCCTGAAGCGGATCGAAGAACCCCATGACACTGACGGCCCGGCACCGGAATATGGGGATGCTTATTTCGCTGTACGAGGTCGATGGAGTGGCGTGGATAGGGAGTTCTTCGGCCCCCTGCGGGCCCAAGTCGGGAGCGTGGGTGATCTCTCCACGGCCGTACATGTCAGCCGCTTCTTCGCCCAAATCCTCAATCAGGTCCGGGGCAGGGGTGTCTGGGTCATGGAACCGGAAGGCCTCGAATTGAAATCCGGTCCAGCCCCAGTCACGGGTGCTGTTATGGGGGATATTGAGCAGCTCAAATCGCCCGCCTTCGTCGGCGATGGTAAACCATCCGGCCCGTATCCCGGCAAACGATTGTGGACCGGCGTTCGGGATTTGCCCCGCTTGAGGGCGCGGGAAGTAGCGAACGGCGCAGAGGGCGTGGGGCTGGGGGATGTCGGCAGTCGCCACGCTCTCCCGCAGGTCATACAATACCACTTGGCCATAGACCCGAATCGAATAGTCGCGGAGCAGGGAGTCATCGCTCAGGCGCCGGTCGTCCATTGCTCGATACTGAGAACGAATCTGGGGCCGCTGTTCCATGCCGGAGACAACTTCGCAGAGCTGGTCGGCCTGATAGGTAAGCCGTCGGATGCCGTTGTCCTGCTCTATCGCATCGAACGTATCGGTCGGGGTGTCGACCCGGGTTCTGGCGGCGTCAACCGTGGCAATGGCGACGGCTTCGCGCCCGGCGCGCTGGATCATCTCGCCGTCGTACCCGATGTTGCCGACGAAATAGCTGTTCCCCTGTCCCTCCAGCCGGTCCGGCTGCCTCAGCGGATAGATAATGCGTTCATAAACTCCGCGCTCTTCTCCGGCGGTTCGGACCGGCGGACGGGTTCGGCCCATTTCCCATATCTGCTGCAGGAGGTCGCCATAGACGCTTTCAAAACTGACGCCCCTTCGATGTTCCTGAACGGATCCGGTGGTGAAGAGGCCGAACCGATCGCTCCCGGTGGAGAACTCTAGAGAGTACATGATCCGCAGGCGCTTGTTCAAATCGATCCCCAACTCTTCCAGGAAAGCCCGGTGTTCCAGGAGGCGGAGGTATTCATGGCGGTGCATGCTGTCGTGGCGGTCGTAGTCCTGTTCCCGCTCGATAGAGAATCTGAGATTGCGGCGGGTTCTGGGGCTCATGGCGCCGAAGGGGACCATGTCAATAAGGTCGAACAGGTTGGCGTAGTTTGAGTGGGAGCTGGGTGATGTGAGCAACCGCTGCTTGAGCATTTCGATCTCGGCCAGCATCAGTTGCCGTAACTCGTCCTCAAGCCCGTCCGCTTCGCGGATCAGGTCGGCCAGTCTTTCATATCTGGCTTCCCGTCGCTCGACGTTAATCTCCCGGTCAATCAGCTCCTGGATGCGCTCGCTCAAGGGGTCGCTGGCGAGTAGTTGTTTCAGTCGGTCGAAATGCTCGTGCGGATCGAAATCAAGCTCTTTGGCGGCCGCTTCGTAGATATCGGCCAGCTGGTCGCCCTGCTCGATATCTTCAGCAGGGGGCAGCTGTGCCGCACCGTCCAACAGAGCCTGGACCTCGGCCATCATCCGATTTCGCAGGCCGGAATCGATGCCCGATAGACCGGCGACCTGTCGGCCCAGCGATTCGGCTTCCTCTTCAAGCCCATCCCAGGGCAGCGGCCTGGTCGCCAGGTTCTCGATGTTCCGGCGAAGGGTATCTGTCTCGTGGCGCGCCCCGTCCCGGGTCATGGTATTGCTCCAAGACATTGCATCGGCAAACCAAGTTGCCCCGGCCAGCGCCTGGTAATGTCCGGCGAATGCCACAAACATCACGCCTTCCCGGAGTCGGTTTTGCGTGAGGTGTTCGGCCAGCCGCAGAAGCGATGCCATCGAACTGTTCGGGTCGGCGCCCGGCGAGATGTCAGGTGCGATAGACATCGAATCGTAAAAGGCGGAGAACGCCTGGAAGTGCCCCTGCTCCAGGGTGCCTTCGGTGCCTTCGAGGAACCCAACAATATTTCGGGCGGTGCGGGTCTCCCACACCACATCGCTGTCCACCGTCGCCCGAAGCAGCAGGTCTACGTCCTGTTCCCCTCTCTCTTTCGCCGCGAGATATTCCTCCTGTGCCGCCCGCACCCGGCGGACGAGGTCTCTGGCTCGGAGGTGGCCCTCCTTCGAGCCGCGGGTCTCGGGGATCCAGAAACGGGGAATGTTGACGGGATCGTGCAGGAACTTCAATTCGGCGTGTCGGCGGAGTGCCTCTTTGCCCTCGCCCGGCTCGACAAACAGTATGGCCCGCGGGCCATATTGGGCGATCATCTGCCACTTCGCGCCGGTGTTGTGTTCGATGACGACGATCGACCCCTCGATGGGCAGCCCCTTCAAGCTGGCGGGCCGCCCGTCGGGCGAATAAAGGACCGGGCCGGTGACGGGGCCGGGCGTGGATGAGGTCTGGACCCAGTTGGGCCACATTGGATAGGCGGCGACGGGCGTGTCGCCGAGCGTCACATCGCACTTTCGGGTGATGGGCACGACGACCTCGAAGGGCTGCTCGACGACGTGGTCCACTCCGATCTGTTTGAACCGCTCAATTATGTACCGGGCTGCCTTGTCGCAGCCCTCGGTGCCGCTCAGTCGGGAATCGACGCCGTACAGCGCCATCGCCGCCTCATAGGCGGATGGGTGGGCGTCCGGATCGATATGCTGGGGCTCAGAGTTCACCCCGCTGAGAGTCTTGATCTCTTCTTCCAGGAAGAGACTGGTCGGCAGTTCGAAGTCGGCCGATGCGGGCGCCGCCCACAAGGCCAATGCCAACCCGAGAATCCACACGAACAGACCAACCCTCGCTCCGCCTCGATGTGTGTTCTTCATTGTTGTTGCCTCACTTCCCTCTAATGAAGGAGCAGATATGCCGGTCAAGTACTTCGCCCCCAGACTGTATTGAACATCGCAGAATAGTCGCCGTCCAGCCCCATCGACACCCGCCAGGCCCCGACAATCAGCCAGATGCCGGCGATCACAAAGTGGCCGACAAGGAGACCGACGAAGAACGGAATCGCCTTCTGGAACAAGCTGCCACCCCCATATTTTAGCGCAGCCCGCTTGATGAACCAACCGATAAATACGCTGAACCAGACGCCGCCCGAAAGTCCGACGGCGACGAATCCGATCGGATGGAGCGGCCACCAGTAGAAAAGATGACGGAGCAGCAGCAGCCCGGCCATAATGATCGCGCCCGCCAGGCCGCTCAGGTAATTCGGCGCGAACGGCTGGTGGATGGCCTCACGCCGGACGAAATCGCGCTGCAGCGTATTGCCGAAGTTGTGGCCGTGGGCTTCCGCCATCCCTTGCTCCAGTCGGTAGGCACCTTCCTGGTATGGGATCTGGATTGCCCGGACGGCGAAAACTGCCATCACCACAATCGTGATCAGGATGATGAAACCGGTGAAACGGCGTCGCAAATTGCCCGGCCGGAAGAACCGGTCCGACGTCATCATGAACGGCATCATGTGAACGCCGTAGAAAAGCTGGGGAGCAATGCACGCCCAGGTGGTAAACGTCGGAGTCATGTACAGCGGCAGCCCCAGGAAGGTCTTGCCCGGTGTGCCCTGAAAGCCGAATACTCCCGCGATGAACCGCTGCGGCAGAGAGTACACCTGATAGGTACCCGTCGGGATGCCCAACTCGCACACGACCCGCGTAAGGAAGATGATCGCCAGGATCGTCAGTGTGAACAGGAGGAACGATATGAACGGATTCATCCCCATGATTACACACCACACCAGGATGGCAACGGCCGAGAGCACGATGCCCCAGAACGCCCCGAAATAGGGGATCGGCTCCTGGGAATCGTCCACCTCGCGCCCGACGAAGAACGCCTTCTTCACAACCGCCGCAAGATGCCGGCGTGCCGAGATCATCAGGGCGATCACAAACACGCTCAGCCCACCGATCAGCCGCGTGCCCTCGTGGATCAGATAACCATGCACGGGCAAATAGACCTGCCAGGTTGCACCGGTCTGGCGCATATAGACCCGCAGAGCGAAGTCCAACAGCACGAACACCCAGACGCTGAAGGAAATCTGGGCGGGCAGGAGAAATACGATGGCGATGATAAACAGGTGAAGATCGAGGGCCGGCGGGATCGCGCTCCACGGCTCTGCTGACAGCAGCGGAGCCAGCGAGAAGTCGCTCTGGAAGTTGACGCCCGGCACCTCGGGCCAATAAACGTGAAACCCCTCGAGCGTGAAGATGCCCACGGCCAAAAAGAAACCGACCCAGAACAGAGGGTTCCGGAACATTGAACCGCCAGGGGTACCTGCGGCGTCCGGCTCGAACGCATTCTCGAACATCTCAACGTGCGGGAACAACAGCTTCTCGTGGTCCACCCACTGTCGCCGGAGAACGGAGGCGATGCAGAACTGGAGCAGGATCAGGAGCACGAGCAGGACCATCCACCAGACCAGCGGCCCGGTCCACCCGTAAAAGCCCGGCGGCGAGCCCTGAAAATAGTTGGCTGCGTAGAAATCCGACTCCCGGGCCGAAGCGATCGCACGCTCGATCGCCTGCCGATCCGCCATCCCGATCTCGGCCGAGTCGCGCAGCTGCTTGGACAGTCGGGCATACACCGAGGCATCGTCGGAAATCGTCCGCACGGCGTTGTGGATGAGGCCCTCTGTCTGCTCGACCATCCGCCGACGGACCGAAGGCGGGAGCGAACTGGCCCGGATTTCCGCTGCCAGGTCCACATAAGTCAGCGCCCGCTCCCGGCCGAACGCCTGGTCCCAATGCCACCAGTTATGTTCCAGGTCGGTCTCCTGCGCCGCAAGGATCGCCGTCTCAAGGCCTTCCCACCAGGTTTCGACCTCGGTGTCCTTGATCTCGTCGGCCATCTCTCCCATCTGTTCGAGGACGGGCGCGGCCGACTCGCCTTGCTCCCAGAGAGCGGCCACCTCTTCGATCATCTCCCGCATGGCCGCCGCCCGATCCCGGTCCAGCGGCTCCAGGCGTTCGAGCCGGTCCAACATGGCGCCGATGATCAGGCCGTTCAGAAGCTCGGTGTCTTCAGCTCCGTCGAGTTCCCCCGCCTTCTCGATGGCGACAGCCAGCGGATCGAGCGCCTGTTCGCGTCCTCCTTCTAATATGGCGAGAAGGGCCTGGTAGTACGGCTGCTGCGCCCCTTGGCGCACCCGCAGGCGGTCGATGTCCTCGAGAATCTCGTCGCGCAGCGCCGGCTCGAGGTCTTCGGCCGTCCTGATCGCTTCGGAGAGATCGTCATACGCCGCCAGTCGCTCCTCCCGGTACTCGGGCGTCCATCGCCAGGGGGGAAAGAGCGTATCTGTCTGTCGTTCCTCCTCGATTGCGGTGCGCAGCTCGCGCCGGGTATCCGTGCTGATCGCCCGGGACCGGCCGAGCCGGCGGCGAATACTGTCATACGCATCGAGCGCGTGTTCGGGAAACACGGGCGTCTGCGGTTCGTAGATAAAGCTGATGTTCCCCTTGAGGATGTCGACCTCCGCCAGCATCCTCTCCCGCAGCGGCTCCTCGAGCTCCTCGGCCTCGCGGATCAGTTCGGCCAGCCCGTGATAGTCTTCCAGCCGGTCTTCGCGGTCTACACCGTGCTTACGAATCCAGCGCCACCAGGGCGTCCGCAGCGGCGGGGGCTCCAGATAGACCCGCGCCTGCTGGACGTGCGGCGGCGGGTTCAGCGCCGGCATCGTCCCGCTCGTCGTCTCCGTCACCGCCTGCAGCGGGAGGGTCGGGGCATACCGCAGGTCCACCCCCTCGGGCGGTCTTTCCGGCACCCCCGAAAAGAACCAGTTCAAATTCTCCTGGTACTGGTCGGCTGCCATCGCCCGCTCGCGGTCCTCAATCTCGTACGGCAGGATGCGTTCGTCGAGCGTCCACAGAAAATCATCCGCATACCCGCTCGCCTCCGTCGCACCCTGGATCGGGGAGGGGAGGGCGGTGAACAGGTTCGAAACGAGGAAAAGCGTCCCCATCGACACCAGCAGCGTACACAGAACAACCGTCAGCTCGCCGCGGTCCAGGCCCACCCCCAGCTTGCGGACGACCATGTTGATGAGCAGCAGCACCAGGACCGGGAAAATCACGATCGCCGGAAGGTGGAAGCCGGTCAGTATCTGCAGGTTGAGCCGGAGATACCAATAGGGAAGGAAGTAGGCGAAGACTGCGACAAGAACCAAGCTGACGCCGATCGCCCGCAAGCTGAACCAGCGCTCGCCGCCGGTCCTGCCGTCCATCCGCCCCAAACTGTCCTGGACCTCAAAACTTGCATCGGAGGGTTGCGACATATTATGCCCTGCTCACCAATAGGTATGAAGTTGGCCGAAGCTTCCTGGTTACTTGCCCAGAAACTGAATTATACCTCTGCGATCACCAATTTCAAGTCGCCTCGAATTTGCCAAAACCACCCGCTCGCCCGCCACCCACGCGGAACCTGCGTCGGCGAGCCGACGGTCGATCTCCAAAGGCCGGCCGGGGACATGCACTCGCCCGCCGCCACTACCCCGAATAGAGCCCCGCCGCCGCCTTCACCTCCGCCATCACATCGGCGGCGATCGACCGCGCCCGGTCCGCCCCCTCGGCCACCACCTTCCGCACAACATCCGGGTCGGCCTGGAGCTGCTCGTACCGCTCGCGGATCGGCGTGAGCACCGCGATCATATTCTCCGCCAGCACCTTCTTGCAGTCCAGACAGCCGATCCCCGCCGACCGGCAGCCCTCTTCCACCCACGTGATCTCGTCGGGCGACGAAAAATACGTGTGCAGGTGATACAGGTTGCACTTCGTCGGCTCGCCCGGATCCGTCCGTTTCACCCGGGCCGGATCGGTCACCGCCGTCGCCAGCTTCTGCCGGACCGACTCCGGCGGCTCCGTCACACCGATGTGATTGCCCAAACTCTTGCTCATCTTGTTCACCCCGTCCAGCCCCATCCCCCGCGGAGCCTTCGAAAGCAGCGGCTGGCACTCGGGGAAGACTGGCCCGAACGTGTTGTTGAACTTGCGGATGATCTCGCGAGCCAGCTCGAGGTGCTGGACCTGGTCGTCGCCCACCGGGATCACCTCGCCCTTGTACAGCGCGATGTCCGCCGTCATCAGCACCGGATAGTTGAACAGCCCCACCTTCACGTCCCCCCCGATCTGCTCCGACTTCTGCTTGAACTGAGTCATCCGGGCCAGCGAGCCCATCGGCGTCACCGTGTCCAGAATCCAGCACAGCTCGGCGTGCTCCTGGACCTGCGACTGGACGAAGATCGTGCACCGGGCCGGGTCCAGCCCGCACGCCATATTCACCGCCACCGCGTCGAGCGTACGCTGTGCCATCGCCGACGGCTCATAGGGGACCGTCATCGCGTGCAGGTCCACAATGCAGAAAAAGCAGTCATACTCATCCAGCATCTCCGCCCACGTCTTGATCGCCCCCAGATAATTCCCGATGTGGATATCCCCCGTCGGCTGGATGCCGCTGAACGAACGCTTCATCATCTCTCCTCAAACACAAACAGAATGACCAGGGCAGATTCTACCCAAAACCCGCCCCCAAGAAAAGCCCCGCAAAGCACTGGTCATCGAAGATAAAACGGAATGTCGAAAAAAAAGCGCGCCACGAGGGACGCGCATAGGTGGGGCTCCGTAGAGCCATGCCTTACAGCGAAAACTCGCTTTACTGTAACTTGCCGAGCAATCGCCGCTCAGGTATACTACCCATAACATAGCCCCGGGAGACTGACATGTCAAGGAGTTTTTGAAATGGAATCGAAAAGGGACGGTTCGCGTTGGCTGGGTATAGACCTGGGATCCAATTCCATCGGGTGGGCTTTGCTCGACACGCGGAAAGACGACGCGGCCGAGATGATCGACGCAGGAGTTCGTACTTTCCCAGCCGGCGTCGAGGGCGACATCGACAGTGGGCAGGACGCGTCCCGAAACGTCGAACGCCGCGAAGCCCGACAACGTCGCCGCATGACGATGCGACGGAGCCGCCGCAAAGCAAAGATCGCCCGCACCCTTCAGCGAGCCGGCTTGCTCCCCGACGGAGACGTGACCGATCCTGTCCGGCGCGACACGCTCCTCAAAGAACTCGACCAGTCCATATATACGAAATACGACCGCGTATTGGATGACGATTCCCCGGAACGAGCAGCACTCGAGCAACTCCCCTATTTCCTCCGGGCACGAGCACTCGACCACAAACTCGCCCCCCATGAACTCGGACGCGCCTTTTATCACCTGAGCCAGCGACGCGGATACCTGTCCAACCGCAAAGCCCCGCCGAAAAAAGACGAGAAGGAAGGCGAAGTCAAAAAGGGAATTGCCGAACTCTCCCGCAAAATTGAAAACGCCGAAGCGCGAACCCTGGGCGAATACTACTCGAAGGTTCGACCTGAAAAGGCCGACACCAAGCGGATCCGAGACCGGTGGACTGCCCGGGCAATGTACCAGCGCGAGTTCGACCGCATCTGGGAGGCTCAGGCCCCGCAACACCCGAATCGCCTGACTGACGGGTTCAGGCACAAACTGCATAAAGCGATCTTCTACCAGCGGCCCCTCAAGAGCCAGCGTCACCTCATCGGGCCGTGCTCCTTGGAGCACGGGAGACGCCGCGCTCGTTGGGCGCTGCACCACTGCCAGCAATTCAGAATGCTCCAGCGAGTCAACGACCTCGAAGTAACGGACCCGGAAGGCGTTAAACGCTCCCTCTCTCCCGACGAGCGCATTCGCCTCCTTGATGCTCTCGACACCGACGGGGACCTCACTTTCGGAGCGATCCGCAAATTGCTTGGCCTGAGAGGGCATACGTTCAACCTCGAAGGCGGCGGAGAAAAGAAACTCCCCGGAAACAGAACCGCTGCCCGCATCATCGAAGCAATCGGTGAGGCCCGCTGGGACGGGCTCACGTCCGAAGACCGCAGCGCATTGGTGCAGGACCTCATCAGCATGCGAAGCCGCGACGCACTGGCCCGCCGGGCTCAGGGCGCATACGGACTCGATGAAGAGACCGCAAACGAACTGGCCGACGTTCGCCTCGAGATGACCTTCTGCCGACACTCCACCAAGGCCATCAAAAAACTCCTTCCGCTGATGGAAGGCGGCGTCCCATACCGCACAGCAGTAGAAGAGATATACGGCGAACAGGGCCCGTTCGCCGAGCCGGTCGACGCGCTTCCCCCAATTTGCGAAGTGGATCCCACACTACGCAACCCGGCTGTACTCCGCACCCTCACCGAACTCCGCAAGGTCATAAACGCCCTTGTCCGTCGCCACGGCAAGCCCGACCTCATCCGCGTCGAACTCGCACGGGACCTCAGGAAAAGCCGGAGTGACCGCGAAGATGCATCGAAACGCAATCGTCGAAACCAGAAAGCTCGGGAAGACGCCAAACAGAAAATCATCGACGAGATCGGCAGCGACCCGTCGGGACGCGACATCGAAAAGGTCCTGCTCGCCGAAGAATGCAACTGGACCTGCCCATATACAGGCCGCACCATCTCCATGCGGGCGCTGGTCGGGCAAACTCCCCAGTTCGATGTCGAGCACATCATACCTTTCCACCGCTGTTTCAACAATTCGTTCTTCAACAAGACGCTGTGCTACCACGAGGAAAACAGGAGCCGGAAAAAAGGCAGCACCCCTTACGAGGCGTATGCGGGCAGCCCCGACAACTACGCCGCCATCCTCGAACGTGTGAAAAAATTTCAGGGGAGCGCCGCCCGCGAAAAGCTCCGGCTGTTCCGGATGGAAGACCTCGAACCGCTCGATGATTTCGCATCCCGACAGTTGAACGACACACGCTATGCCTCACGAGCCGCCGTCGAATATCTTGGCCTGCTCTACGGCGGGGCCATTGATCGCGCCGGGAAGCGCCGTGTCCAGGCCACCCGAGGCGCCGTCACCCGATACCTGCGCGACGAATGGGGGCTGAACGCCATCCTCGGCGACGGCGGGTCGAAGTCAAGGGATGACCACCGCCATCACGCTGTCGATGCCGTCTGCATTGCCCTGACAAGGCCCGGCGTGATAAAGCGACTCAGCGATGCCGCAAAACGGGCAGCCCAGGCAGGGAGGCGTAGATTCGCTCCGATTGAGCCGCCCTGGCCGGGCTTTCTGGACGACGTGCGAAGTGCCATCGAAACAATCAACGTCTCCCACCGGCCCGACCGCAAGGTCAGCGGTGCCCTTCACGCCGAGACCAATTACAGCCCGCCCATCGTCGAGACCGATGAGAACGGTAACACCGTCGAATACCACCGCGTCCGAAAGCCGCTCGGGGCCCTGTCCCGCAAGGCAATCGAGAACCAGATCGTTGACGATGCTGTTCGGGAGGCCGTGCTCGCAAAACTCGACGAATTGGGCGGCAGCTCAAAGAAAGTTTTCCAAGACCCGCAGAACCATCCGCAACTTATCGCGGGCGACGGCCGCAGAATTCCCATCCACAAGGTCCGCATCCGCGTGCCCGAAAAGGCGGTCCCCGTCGGCTCCGGGCACCGCCGCCGCCACGTCCTGACCAGAGCGAACCACCACGTCGAAATCTTCGAGACGACCGACCGGAAGGGGAGGGCAAAGTGGGACGGCGAGGTAGTCACCATGCTCGAGGCACATCGCCGAGTCGGCGCCGGGGAACCGGTCGTCCGCCGGGACCACGGCCCCGGCACTCGGTTCCTGTTCTCGCTGTGCGGAGGAGACATGGTCGAAATTGATCATAAGGCCGAAGGGCGCGCACTCTATGTTGTGCGAACGATTGCAAAGGAAGGGGAAAAAGAAAGCATTCGCTTCTTGTTGGCACCAGCTTCCGATGCTCGCAGAAAAACCGACATGACCAAAGCCGGTGTTCTGGTTCGACCAGGGCTTGAATCACTACGAAAACTTAATCCGCAGAAGGTAAGCGTCGATCCCCTCGGAATGGTGAGGCGGGCCAATGACTGACCGCATCATCGACCTGTCGGGCGGCCCGGCCCAACTGCACGCCCGGAATGGCCTGCTGGTCATTGAACGGGATGGCGAGCCGGACGTGACCGTCCCGCTGACCGAGGTCGCCGCACTTGTCGTTGCCCATCCGCGTGTGACGTTCACTCAGTCCACGGTCAGCGGGCTGGCCGACGCCGGAGGTATCCTGGTGACCAGTGACAACCGCTTCCTTCCGGCCGCTATGATGCTTCCGCTCCGGTCAAATTTTATCCAGACACAGCGGCTCACTGTTCAAGCGGGTGCCTCGAAGCCCACTCGGAAACGCCTGTGGCAGCAGATCATCTGCGCAAAAATTTGTGCCCAGGCAAAAGCCATCGAGGACCGCACCGGTACGCCCTGCTCAATACGAAAGATGGCCCGTCGGGTCCGATCTGGCGACCCGACCAACGTCGAGGCCCAGGCCGCTCGCAGGTATTGGTCCGATCTTTTCGGCAATGAGTTCCGGCGGGATCCGGACCGGGACGACCAGAACCGCCTGCTTAACTACGGATACGCCGTCCTCCGTGCGACCGTTGCCCGGGCGCTCTGCGGCTCCGGACTGCACCCGTCCATCGGCATCCGACACCACAACAGATACAACCCCTTCTGCCTGGCCGACGACATTATGGAGCCGTGGCGCCCAACTGTCGACGGCGTCGTTGTTGATTGGACAGAGCGGCACGGTGCCGATGCGCCGCTTGACGCCCAAGCCAAAGCCGCTCTTATCGAGCGGATTACCGGCCGGTTCGACCTCGACGGTTCGTCGAGGACTTTGTTTGACGTGCTCTCCCGGACGGCCGCGTCGTTGGTGGCCGTCTATGCCGGGAAGGAAAAGGAACTGACCCTACCGGAATTCTGACGGTGGCACGGGGAAGCAAAGAACTGTCGGGGTACAAAGGTATGTGGTTGTTCGCCACGTTCGACTTACCGGTCGACACCCGCAAGGCGCGTCGCACTTATACGCAGTTCCGCAAACTGCTTCTGCGGGAAGGATTCATGATGCTGCAATACTCGGTGTATGCCCGATATTGCCCGGGCGAGGAAAGCAGCCGGTCATGCCGGCGGCATGTCCGCAACGCGCTACCCAACTCCGGCCGGGTTCGGATGTTCTCAGTTACCGACCGGCAGTTCGAAAAAATGGAGGTTTTTGATGGAAAAAGTCGCGAGCCGGTCGAGGAACCCCCGCCCCAATTCATGCTTTTCTGACGGAGAATGCGGCCCATCCCCCGCACCCCCAAGGGGATGCGGGGGAGGCAGTATACCTGAGCGGCGATTCCCCGCAAGCCACAGCGGTGTATGCCGCTCTTCTGCTGCCAGAGGGAGTATACCTGAGCGGCGATTCCCCGCAAGCCACAGC
>PUPC01000105.1 GCA_003553185.1 Planctomycetota bacterium
GCGGTGACCGGGGAGGGTCTTCGCCACCTGTCGGGGCTCACCGAGCTCGAGTGGCTCGACCTCGCCGCCTCGTCGGTTTCGGGGGGCGACGGGCTGGAGCACCTCAGCGGACTGCCCAAACTGTCCCGACTGTCCCTCTGTCAGTCGCGAGCCGACGACGAGACGCTCCGGCACGTGGGTCGGCTGCCCGCCCTCGAGCAGTTGTTCCTCCGAGAAGTGAGCCGCGTTACCGCCGAGGGCCTGCGTCACCTCGCCTCGGCCCGCACCCTCCGCCACCTGAACATGACCGGTTCGCCGGTCACCGATGAGGGGCTGGAACATCTCCGCGACCTCACCCAGTTGGAGATGCTGCATCTGGCCGGGAGCCGGGTCACCGATGCCGGGCTGCGGCATATCGCGTCTCTCCCGGAACTGAAGCTTCTCGACTTGAACCGGACTTCGGTCACCGGTGCCGGCCTGGAGCATTTCGCGGGACATCCCGCACTTGAGACGCTCCTGCTCCGCGACACGCGGGTCGAGGACGCCCATCTCGCTCACTTGCGAGAGATGCCGGCCCTTCGACATCTGGACCTGGCCGGGACCCGAACCACGGACGACGGGGCCGCTCACGTCGCCGCCGGCGGACAGTTGCACGCGCTGGGGCTGGCCGATACACGGATCACTGACCGCGGGGTCGCGCTCCTCGGCACATTGCAGGAATTGCAGCGCCTCTCGCTGGCGTTCACCGACATCTCCGACGAGGGGCCCGCCGAGCTCGGCGCACTATCCCAACTGCGGCACCTGGACCTGACCGGGACGGGGATCACAGACGAGGCCGTCCGTCGCATCGCCGGGTTCGGTGCCCTGCGAGTACTGTCGCTGGCCCGCACGGGGATCACCGATGCGTCCGTCGAGCATCTGGCCTTGATGCGACGGCTCGAACAGCTCAATCTGGCCAATACCCGCATCAGCTTGGACGGGGTTTTACGCCTGGAATCGGCTCTGATTCGGACCCGCATCGAGCTGGACTGACCCCGATCCTCAGTGCCCGAACGCCGCCGCTCCCAAATGCGTCTCCGGCTCGGTCCCCGCTTCCCACGGATGCCGTCGCGCCCCGAATGCCCTGCCGATGATGAATCGAGCCCGCATAAACCACAAGCAGACGGTTGCGTTCCCGGCGGCCACAGCGAAAATAGAGGCCGCAAGCCATTTCTTTTGAGGAGGCGCGAGATGAAAACATTACGCGAGGTTGTCGAGGCGGTGGCGGACTATCCCATCAAGCGGGTGGCGGTGGCGGCGGCCGGCGATCCGACGGTCATCGACGCGGTGAAGCGAGCGAAGGAGGAGAACATCGCCAGGGCCGTCCTGGTGGGCGACGCCCGGCGCATCCGCGAGCTGGCCGAGGCGGCGGACCTGGCCCTCGATGCGGACGCGGTGATCGACGTGGCGGAGCCGGAGAAAGCCGCCCTGTGCGCCGCCGAACTGGTCCACACCGGCCGGGCCGACGTCCTGATGAAGGGCTACATCCACACCGACGACTTTCTGCGGGCGGTGCTGGACAAAGAAGTCGGCCTGCGTACCGGCCTGCGGATGAGCCACGTGTATGTGGCCGAGCTGCCCGGCTATGATCGGCTCATCCTCACCACCGACGCGGCGATGAACATCGCCCCGGACCTCGAGGCCAAGGCAGAGATCGTGCTCAACGCGATCTACCTCGCCGAGGTCCTGGGCATCAAGAAGCCGCGCGTGGCGTGCTTGGCCGCCGTCGAACTGCTCAACCCGGCGATGCCGGCGACCGTGGACGCCACCTGCCTGGAGACGATGGCTCGGCGCGGCCAGTTCCGGCCGGAATGTGTAATCGACGGACCGTTCGCCTTCGACAACGCGATGTCGCCCGAGGCGGCCGCCCACAAGAAGCTGGACGGGCCGGTCGCCGGCCGGGCCGACATCCTGCTCGTGCCCGATATCGAGGCGGGCAACATCGTCGTCAAGTCGTTCGTCTATACGGCGCAGGCGAAGATGGCGGGCAACCTGGTCGGGGCGGCGGCGCCCATCGTGCTCACGTCGCGGGCCGATTCGGCCGAGAGCCGGTTCTACTCCATCGCCCTGGCCGTGCTCACCTCCGGCGTTCAGCGGGCACTGCGGCTCAAGATCGGACGGGTCCACTACTGACCGGCGGCCCGGCGGCCGGACCGCGAATCAGGGGCGCCCGCACGAATCCCGCCCGTGCTTCTCGAGGTATCGCTGGTGGTATTCCTCCGCCCGCCAGAACGGGCCGGCCCGTTCGATACACGTGGCGATCGGGCGGGGGAGCCGGCCGGACTCGGCCAGGTGCCGCTTCGACGCCTCCGCCGCTCGACGCTGGTCGTCATCAACGGCGAAGATCACCGAGCGGTACTGCTGCCCCACGTCCGGCCCCTGCCGGTTCACTTGCGTCGGGTCGTGGCACCCCCAGAATACGTGCAGAAGCTCTTCGAACGATACCTTCTCCGGGTCGAATTTGATCCGGACGACTTCGGCGTGGCCCGTGCGCCCCGAGCAGACCTGCTCGTAGGTCGGGCTCTCGGTGTGCCCGCCGGAGTAGCCCACGGCCGTGTCAACCACGCCTTCGACCCGCCGGAAGGCGGCCTCGACTCCCCAGAAGCACCCTGCTCCGAACATCGCTTCTTTCATTCTGTCCGATCCTCCTGTGTGACCGCCCGACTGCTCGGCGGTGGTCAAAGTACGACCTTGATGCAGTCGCGGCTCATCAAGTCTTCATAGATGGCATTTCGATGGGCTTCGTCCGTCACCCGCATTTCGAGCACGAACGAGATGTATTTGCCTGTTTCGCTGAACCGGGAGAACGTCAGCGAGTCCTCCGAGCCGCCGGTCACATCGAGGATCGCTTCGCGGACCAGCCCCCGGCTGGTCCCAACGACGCGATATTCCCAGTTCCGCGGATACGTCAGGTCCGGTCGCATCTGTTCGTCCTGCATGCAGTTCTCCACTCCTGTTGTCCGGGACGCCGGCGATCCCGGCCGGCCGCTATCGCCCGCCTGAGTCGGCGGCCCCGCCCGGCTCGACAGGCCCGCCCGGCCTGTGGCGATTTGTACAGCACCGCCTGCCGAGGTGATACGGTATTATAGCGCGTCCGGCGGCACTTTGACTTGCCTGTTTTTCCTCATACTGCTACTATCACAAGTATATTGCCGGGAAAGATGAAGAGAATGGCTTTCTTCTGCGTTCGAAACTGCGCGCAATCTGCTATAATAAGCACTTGTTCAATCTGATGGCCGAATTGCCGGTTCGTCCGCTCGCTCTGTTCTAAGCAGGCAGTCAGGAAGCCGGTTGAAAGGAGTTCTGTGCTCCGCACTGAGAATGTTGGCGTTTGCGAAACGTGCCGGGAACATGTGCCGGCCGAGCACGTGATTCGCGACAACCAAGTCTATCTGATAAAGAACTGCCAGGCCTGCGGTAAGACCGAAGCTCTGGTAAGTTCCGACGCCGCCCGCTGGCAGAAGAAGCGGGAGATCTGCGGCTACAACGAACAGAAGGCGCCAAGCTGCGACTTGAACTGCCGGACGTGCTCCTATCAGGGCAAGCACAACCCGCGGATGGTGTTCCTCGACATCACCAACCGCTGCAACATGAACTGCCCGATCTGCATCGCCAATATCCCCGGCATGGGCTTCGAGTTCAACCC
>PUPC01000138.1 GCA_003553185.1 Planctomycetota bacterium
GGCCTTCAGGCCCAGCCAGTCGAGACTGAGCCGCATCTGGCCCAGGCCCCTGCCGGCCATGAGCGCAGACTGGCGGTGCTTCTCCATCAGGGCCTCGATACGCTGCTGCTCGTCTTCATCCAGTTCGTGGAGCCGGGCGGCCAGGTCGATGCGCACCTCGGTTTCCTGCAGCCCCTCGCGCAGCATCTGGAAGCGGACGGTCGGCACCGCCCCTTCGGGGCCGGCGGCAATCACGTTCACGGGGTTGGACTTCCACAACCAGGCTCCAGCGATGCTGCTGCTGAACAGCGAACCGCTGCGGCCGATACGTCCCGGCTCCGGCACGGCCCAGAAGTCCAAGCCGATCTGGGCGACGTTCCCCCGCACGCCGAGGTGGCGATACGAGGTCGGACCAGACCATGCCAGCACATCGGAGCGGTTGGCGCCGCCGACGAAGTACTCCGTCGCCTCCACATCCGGCCATTCATCGGTCAGTTCCGGCGCCCAGGGACGACCGAAGGTTTCGGCATAGCCGACCTCCATGCCGTCGCTGACGATGCGCTTGCCGTCCACCGGTCCGGGGTCGCGAATCCAGTGACTGAAGATCGCCCAACGGATGCCCGGGGCGATCCGGTTGAAAAACTCCACCTGCTCGCGAAGCGGGCGGCTGTCGAAACCCTGGCCGAGCATCACGGAGTCTTCGTTCCAACCGTGTTGACGCACCGTTTCGCGGGTTCCCTCGATGACCGCCTTCCAGAACGGCTCGGCATCGTCATCGGCGGAGGCCTCGGGTACGAAGCCGCGGCCGAGGTGCTCGGGTTCCTCGAATTCGCCGTCGCCGTACAGCGGCGCGCGCATGGGAGTCATCTCGCCGGTGTCCGGATCGAGCTTCGTCACCATGATGGGTTCTTCTTCCTGACGCTGAGCGCCGCGGAAAAGCGCCCTGCTGCCGTACTGCGGCTTCCAGACCATCAGGCAGATGACATCAGGCACGCCGGCGTGCTTCTCCCACAACTCAAGATAGCGTTCAAGCGCGCTGAACTCCGGCTTGTAGCCGTCCTCACCCTCGACAAATCGGACGAAGCCGGTCTTGTGCCCCATGTGGGTGTCGTGGATCAGTGGGATGTACAGCACGTTGTTGCCGATCTGTCCGAGCATCCTGATGGTCGGCTCCATCTTTTCAAAGTGCTCATCGGACAGCGGCTCGACGTTGTAATAGCCGGCGATGGTGTCCGGGGAATGCAGCACGCCCCCCCATGTGCGTCGCTTGGCCTGCTCCGGTGCCGTCCATGCACTGACCAGCAGTTGCACGGGCACGGTGAATTGCTCACCGCCGCCGGCCACTTCGAGCTCGCCGGTGTACCAGCCGGGTCGCTGATCCCGCGGCACATCCACAAGCACCCAGACCGGCTGCGGGGTGCCCGGGTCCCGCGGCGATTCAGCCATCAGGGCATCGAAGTACCGGGCGCCTCTCCTGGCGTCCTGTTCCACGGCATAGCGGACCTGCAGCGCATCGGCGGGAATCCGCGCACCGTCGGGGCCGCGCAGCGTTCCGAGACTGGCCCGCACCTGCTCCAGCGGCTCGGGCCCGCTCAGCACGACCTGCCCGGAGGCCGATCCGCCGCGGGGGGCGACCATCCGCATTGGCCGGAGGGGGTCGAATGGATTCGCATGGTCAAGCCCGATCGGCGAGACGGCCTCATTTTTGACATTCCACGTGGCGCGGAACGGCGCTCTGCGGCTGGTATCGGAGGTAATCGTTGCAAAGGGATGGGCATTCCACAGCCGCACGTCCTTCAGCGCATCCTCGTAGGCGATCACGCCCCGGCCGGACTCGCTGGTCAGTGTCACCTCGTCGAGTGCCACGTTCGAGCCGTGCAGCCGGATCGCCAGGACGTTGCCGCCCTCGCGAAGCACATCCGCCGGCACGCGCTGCGTCAGGGTCCCGGCGAAGCCACTATGGCGGGCGATCTCCTGTCCATTGACATAGACCACAGCCTGACCGAGGTGCTTCACAGACAGTTGAAGATCATCAACGGCGCCCGGTTCGGCCACGCCGAAGCGGCTGCGCACGAAGAGCTCGCGCCGGTTGCGCCGATCCCTGGCGTCCCGACCGAGAAAGTTCTCCAGATCGGTCGCGAACCGACCCCAGACCGAATCGTCGAACCCGGCCTCGTGCCAGCCTTCTGGCGGCGCTGGGGATCTCTCGCCGTCCGCCTGCACCACCAGCCAGATGCGCCATGGTGTGCGGCTGTCGATCAGTTCCACGCCTTCATCTGCCCGGACGGCATCCGGGGCGAGAAGGCACACCACAAACGCCCCCAGAAGCATCCAGACTTTCCACATCGAACGGGCGCGACCGTTGCTCGGCATTCGGGACAGGTTGACCATGAGTTCGACTCCTTGTGAAGCGGGAATTCCCCGGATGACGTTCAGTTCATGACCCGTGACGGTCTTTTCGGCGAATCCGGGCATTCGACCGCACGATCATCCAACACCGTTTCCGCCCGTCGACCGGGCGCAATCGGCCGGGGGCGGCCGGCCCGGCGCCGGTCGGTGGTGGTCACCAGACCGGCGCCGGCGCCGCCGGCCACCGCATCATTCGAACACGACCTTCTCGCCGTCGAAGCGGACGGTCCTGTCACCGACCCGCACGCGGGCGTCGAGGCCTTCGCCCTCGACGGTGACCTCCGGGTGCTCATCGTCCGCGCTGAGGGTCAGAACGACGAAGTACTTCCCTTCGCCTTCGGCGAAGAGCGACTGGCTGTGGATTCGGCTCACGTTGCGCTTGTAGCGCATGACCTCCTCCCACCGCTCCTCGAACCGCATGGACACATCGCCCGGCTCGACGAACGTGCCCTGGAGACTGGCGCCGTTCTCGCCGCCGATTCGGAAGCGCTGGCCGTCCACCGTGCAATCATCCCGGTCGAGTGCCTCGGTGCCGCTGTGCAGCACCTCGCCGACGTTGTAGTCGATCACCTCGCCGCGCCACGTGACGCCGTGTTCGCGAGTTCCTTCTTCGACATCGCGGGCTCTGCCGATCGTCTGGCGGCCGCTGTCGAGCTGCCAGGCCCACAGCGAGTTGTCGACACCGTCAACTTCGCCGACGCCGGAGATTTTGTCCACGATGACAATCAGGGCCGGTGCGCCACTCTTGCCGCTGTAGTCCACGCCGATCGACCGCAGGCCCGACAGCCCCGACTCGGCGAAAGCGACCGGACGGCGGACACTGCCGTAGCGCTCGTAGAGCGAACCCTTCCCGCTCGATCCGGCGTAGACATCGGACATGTCGATGGTCACCACGCCCGAGCCGTCGTCTTCGGTCCGGGCGTATGCGACCCTGCCGCAGGCACCGGTGTTGATGTCGGCCCCGGGCAGGAACACGAGATTCTCGCCGAATCTGAAGGTGCCGGGGTTGCTCCAATGCTCGCCCAGTCCCGTGACGCGGAAGGTGCCGGCATTATCTCGCGTGGCGGCCCCGGCGTCATACGCGCCCGCCCAGAGCTGAACGAGGACGCCGTCCTCATCGTCCCAACTGTCGCGGAAACCGTAGTAACCGAACTGGGGCGCTTCCCACGTCAGCGGCATGACCTCGGCCGGATGTTTCGGGTTCATGTCCAGGGGATAGTTGACGAAGACCCACAGCGGGTGTGTGTCGTAATCGCC
>PUPC01000034.1 GCA_003553185.1 Planctomycetota bacterium
ACATCGCGCGTCTCCGCCAGCTCGACCATCCGTTCGACGAACGCCTGGTTGACTTCTCGAAAGTCCGCGTCGGCATACGCCTCCGCCTCGGCAGAATCGTCCATCAACTCCGGCTCGGGCTGCCTGCTCATGGTCATCAAACACGCTCCTGTTGCACTGTCGAACACCGGGCGCGGCCTGTCGTCAGAGGGTGACGCCGGGCCGCCGTCTGTCGGGGATAGAGTAATGGCTGCGCCGCCAATGTCAAGAATCGGCGGCCTGGTCCGGCAGCGAAAAATCGGTACGCCGCCCCGCGGGTGCGAGGAATCCTGCCCGTTTGCTGAAGTATTCTGTTGGACGACGACGCCTCGACAGGTAAAATACACATGCCCGATCTTATGAGGTGGACGATGACCGACGCGACCGACGAACTGATTCTGTCCGATGTCACCAAGACCTACGAGCCGGACAACGAAGTCCTGAGCGGGGTCACGATGTCTGTCGAGCCGGGCGAGACCGTCGCCGTCGTCGGCCCGTCGGGATGCGGCAAGAGCACCCTGCTCAACATCATCGGCTCGCTCGACAAGCCGACGTCGGGCGAGGTCCGGGTGGCCGGGACGGATGTGGCCGCGCTCCACGGGCCGGAGCTGGCGGCGTTCCGGGCACGGCGGGTCGGGTTCATCTTCCAGGACCACCACCTGCTGCCCCAGCTCTCCGCCCTGGAGAACGTACTCCTGCCCTCGCTGGCCGTCGAGGAGAACGACGGCGCGGCCGACCGGGCGGCTGACCTGCTCGGCCAGGTGGGGCTGGCCGGCCTGGCCGAGGCGTTCCCCGCCAAAATGTCCGGCGGCGAGCGACAGCGGGTCGCCATCGCCCGGGCGATGATGAACCGGCCCCGTCTGCTGCTGTGCGACGAGCCGACCGGGAACCTCGACCGGAAGACCGGCGAGACGGTGGTCAAGGGCTTCCTTGATCTGGCCGACGAGCACGGCGTGACCGTGCTTATGGTGACGCACGACCTGGCACTGGCCGACCGGTTCGCCCGCTGCCTCGAACTGAGCGACGGGCAAGTCCGGCCCGTCTCACCGCACGCAACCTGACCGGAGCTTCCCGTGACCGGAACCCGCCTCGTCATCCGCAGCTTGCTTCACTACCGCCGCACCGGGCTCGTCGTCGCGTTCGGCGTCGCCGTTGCCACGGCGGTCATCGTCGGCTCGCTGCTCGCCGGGGACTCGGTCGAGGCCAGCACCCGGGCCGTTGCCCTCGCCCGCCTGGGCGAGATCGACGTGGCCCTGACTGCCCCCCGCTTCTTCGAAGTCGAAATCGCCCGCCGGCTCGCCGAACACCCCGCCGCACACGAACACGTGGGCCGAATCGTCCCGGTGATCCTGGCTGAGGGAGCGCTGACCGCACCCGACACCGGCATCACCGTCCCCCGCGTGAACGTCATCGGGGTGGACGACGAGTTCTGGGAACTCTACCCGGCCGGAGCCCGCCCGACGGTGGACGGGACGACGGCGGCGATGAACGCGGCGCTGGCGGGCGACCTGGACGTGGAACGAGGCGCTCGGCTCGAACTGAGGGCCGACCGCCCGAACGGCGCCCCACATCAGACCCTGTTCGGCCATCGAGACCCACAGAAGACCACCGCACCGGTCCGGCTCGCCGCCGGGCAGGTGCTCGACGGCGGGCGGAGCGGCGACTTCTCCCTACGCCCCCAGACCGAGACGCCCCGCAACCTGTTCGTGGACCGAGCGTGGCTGGCCGCACGGCTCGACACCGAGGGGCAGGTGAACGCCCTGCTGATCGCCGGACGGGAAGCAAAACCTCCCCCGGACGAACTGACCACTGCGCTCTCAGACGCGACCGGGCTGCACGCCCGAGGTCTGCGACTGGAGCCGAACCCCGACCACGGCTATCTCTCGCTGGAGAGCCGGACGCTTCTGCTCTCTGACCGGATGGCCGAGGCCGCCCGGGCCGCCGCAGCCGAGACCGACGGGCGGGCGGCGCTCACCAGCATCTACCTGGCCGAAACGGTCCGCCTCGCACAGGGCGACGAAACCGCGAGCATCTCGTACGCCGTGGCCGCCGGGGTGGAGCCGCTCGGCCCCTCGTCGATCTGGCCGGCCGAACCGGGCGAGGTGGTCCTGAACCGCTGGGCGGCGTCCGACCTCGGAGCCGAGGAGGGCGACCGAATCGAGTTGACCTGGCTGGTCCCCGGCATCGACGAGGAGTACGTGGCTAAGAGCGACCGATTCGAGGTGACTGAAATCGTCGAGCTCGAGGGGCCGACCGCCGACCCCGGCCTGGTGCCCACCTTCCCGGGGATCACCGACGCCGACACGGTCGGCGAGTGGGACATCCCGTTCCCGCTCGACCAGCCGGTCACCGAGCGCGACGAGGAGTATTGGGACCGGTACGGGCCGACGCCGAAACTGTTCGTCTCACTCGACGACGCCCGCCGGATGTGGGGCGACAGCGCCGAGGGGCGTTGGCTCACCTCCGTTCGCGTCGCGCCCGAGAACGGGCCGGGGCTCGATAAGTACCGCGACCGATTCGAGCGGGCGGTGCTCGACCACTTTTCGGCGGCGGAGGCGGGCCTCGTCTTCCGCCCGGTCCGAAGCGAGGCACTCGAGGCGTCGCGCGGCTCCACCGATTTCCGGGGCCTGTTCCTCGGGATGAGCATGTTCCTCGTCGTGTCGGGCGCGGCGCTGGCCGGCATGCTGATGCGGCTGTCGGTCGAGCGGCGGGCCGCCGAGATGGGCACCCTGCAGGCCTGCGGCGTGCCCGACCGCCGGGCGGGCCGGCTGATCCTCGCCGAGGGAGCGGTGTTGTCGGCCGTCGGGGCCGCCGCCGGTGTGCCACTGGGGACGCTCTACGCCTATGGCGTGATCGCCGGGCTGCAGACGTGGTGGACCGGGGCCGTGGCGGGCGCCGCCCTGTGGCTTCACGTCGGCATCGGTTCGCTTCTCATCGGGCTGGCGGCCGGGCTTGCCGCCGGGCTGCTCTCGGTGTGGTGGGGCGTGCGGCTGTTGCGACGGCGTCGGGCGCTCGACCTGCTGTCCGGCTGGCGCGCCCTGCGTGCGACGGGCGTTCGGCCCGGCTCGACGCGGTTGCTGGCAGCGGCGGTGCTCGGCTCGCTGGCCATCGCAGCGTTGCTCGTGCTGCTCTCGGCGGTCGTCCCGGTCCTGGAGCCGCCGGTCGCATTCTTCGGCAGCGGGGCCGCTCTTCTCGTTGCCGGGCTCGCCGGGTGTGCCCTCGTCCTGGGCGAGGCGCTCGGGCGGCGCGGGAACCGGGTGTCGCTGTACCGTCTGACCGTTCGCAACGCTGCGGCGCATCGCGGGCGGAGCATGCTGGCGGTCGGCCTGCTCGCCTGCGCCACGTTCGTCATCGTCACGGTGGCGGCGAACGAGCGCGACTACGGGCGGATGGACCCGACCCGGAAAGAGTCCGGCACGGGCGGGTTCACCCTCCGGGCCATTTCGTCCCTGCCCCTGCGGCACGATCCGGCGCGGCCCGCCGGGCGGGCGCGGCTCGGGTTCACCGCCGAAGACGAAGACCTGATGCGGGACGTCCGCGTTTACGGGTTCCTGCTGTCGTCGGGCGAGGACATCAGCTGCCTCAACCTCGCCCGGCCCCAGCGTCC
>PUPC01000330.1 GCA_003553185.1 Planctomycetota bacterium
CGACAAACTTGTCGCCGACGGAAAAGACGAGACGCAGGCACGGGCTGTCGTCCAGGCCGCCGTAGGAGGGCTCGGTCTCGGCGTCGATGACGACGGCCAGACTCAGTACCTGCTCTTCCTCGGTCAAAGCGGCATCGACGCTCTCGCCGACGTTTGCTCCGACCACTGGGATGAACTCGCCGACGCCATCCCCGAGGAGGCCGCCGAGGACGCCAAGGCTGCAAAAAAAGCGGCTAAAAACGCGGTTTCAAAAGAGATCAAGCAGGACCTTAAACAGGTTCTCGACGGGTCCAAGGCGGCGGACCTCGCCCTCTTCGGACGCATGCTCGCCGACCTCCCGGGCGAAAACATCGACGCCGCCTGCCAGGTCGCCCATGCGATCAGCACGAACAAGGTTGCGATGGAGATGGACTTTTACACTGCCGTCGACGACCTCAAAACCACTGAAGAGGATGCCGGCGCCGGAATGATGGGCGTCATCGGATACAACTCGTCCTGCTTCTATCGATACGCCTGCCTCGACTGGGACCAACTCTCCGACAACCTCGGCGGCGATAGCGAGCTCGCCCGAAAGACGGTCGACGCCTTCCTGCGCTCGTCCGCCATTGCGGTCCCGTCCGGCAAGCAGAACACATTCGCTGCTCACAGCCGGCCCGACTTTATCCTCGCCGTCGTCCGCGAAAAAGGCGCCCCTCTCTCCCTCGCGAACGCCTTCGTCAGACCCGCGCGACCGATGGGCGACGCCGACCTGACCAAAACCTCAGTTGATCAGATGGCCGAGTACTGGGCTAATGTTACCAGCGTTTACGGCTCCGACGGGCTCGCCGCCCAGCTTTGTTGCGGTCCCACAGCCCCCAGCGAACCGGCCGATGGATGGTCTGACGCCGGCACGCTCGATGCGCTCGTAACCGGCGTGCTCGACGCCATCGGCCAGGGAGGTGAAGCATGAGCGTCCTCCTGATCCGACTCGCCGGTCCCATGCAGGCCTGGGGCACGCAAAGCCGGTTCAGCGTGCGCGACACCGGTCTCGAACCGTCGAAGAGCGGCGTCATCGGCCTGCTCTGCGCCGCGCTCGGCAAGCCGCGCGACGAATCCGTATCGGAGAACGAGGGCCTTCCATCGCTCGCCGACCTCGCCGCGCTCAAAATGGCCGTCCGCGTGGACCGGCCCGGCACAATGGCTGCCGACTACCACACTGCGCAGAATGTCATCAGGGCCAGCAGCGTCCCCGGCCGCAAGCCCAAACTCAAAGATTGCGAGCCATCCACCCGCTATTACCTTGCCGATGCCGATTTTCTCGTCGGTCTGGAAGGGCCGCTCGATCTGCTCCGCCAGCTCGATGCGGCGCTCGCTGATCCCGTCTGGCCGCTCTACCTCGGCCGCAAAGCGTTCGTGCCATCCACCCCGGTCCGGGTGCCCGACGGCCTGCTTCCAGACGGCACACTTCCCGATGCACTGAAGGACACTCACTGGCAGAAACGGACCAGCCGCGATGAACCCGACCAGCCGCTCCGGATCGTCGAAGAGGTAGAATCCGATGCCAGAGGCGATGTGCGAAAGGACGTGCCGTTCAACTTCGTCAGCACCCAACGCTCATTCGGCACACGTCAGGTTCGCGACCACTTCTGGGATGTACCAGAAAATCTTATTCAGGAGTCACCGCTATGTACCTCTCTAAGCTCACGCTGAACCCTTCGCCGGCCGCTCGGGGAGTACAGCGCGACCTCGCTTCGCCCTACGAACTCCACCGCTCAGTGATGCGGGCCTTCCCAGACAAAGACCAGGGCGGACCCGGGCGCGTCCTTTTCCGCCTCGAACCGATCCGTGACGGCGAACCGCCCGTTCTCCTGGTCCAATCCGAGGACAGGCCCGACTGGTCCGACCTGTCCGCCCGCCCGGACTACTTGCTGTCTGTCGAAACCAAACCCATCGATCTCGACGTTGCTGAAGACCAGCTCCTGCGCTTCCGCCTGCGGGCCAACCCCACCGTCAAGCGAGATGGCAACCGGCAGGGACTGGTCCGCTACGAGGATCAGATCGGATGGCTGGAACGAAAGGCCGAAGCCGCCGGGTTTCGCCCTGTCGACATAGCTGTTCGCAAAAGCTCCCGCTACGTCAGCAAAGTCAAGCGTGGCGGGGAAACCCGGAAACAGACACATCTCGGCGTCGACTACGAAGGCATCCTTCAAGTTGCCGACCCCGAGCAGTTCAAGACCGCCGTCGCGGCTGGCATCGGCCCGGCCAAGGGGTATGGATTCGGGCTGCTCTCGGTCGCCCCGGTATAGAAGAAAGCCGCACAAAGCGCCACGGAAAAGGTCCAGGGACAGACGCCTGCGTCATCGTTCTGAAAAGCGAGGCAAGCCATGAAGAACCTTCACGTCCTGCCCAGGTTCTCCGACCGATGGAGCCACCTCTACCTCGAATACGGCCGGCTCGACAAGGACAAGAAATCGCTGGCTTTCAGAAACAAACAGGGCGTCGTCCCCATCCCCATCTGCCAACTCGGCCTCGTTCTCCTCGGGCCCGGGACGACTGTAACTCATGCCGCTATGAAAGTGCTTTCCCAGCACAATTGCCTCGTCTGCTGGACCGGCGAACAGGGCGTCCGGCTCTACGCCCACAACACAGGCGGCACACACAGCGCCCACCGGCTCCTCCGCCAGGCACAGCTCTACGCCGACGAAAAACAGCGGATGCAGGTCGTCCGCCGTATGTACCAGAAACGCTTCCCACAGATCCTCCCCAGCGAACTCGACATCCAGCAGGTCCGAGGCATGGAAGGCGCCCGCGTCCGAAAAGCGTACCAGACCATCGCAAAGCAATACGGCGTCGACTGGCAGGGACGACAGTACAACCAGGACGACTGGGACTGGAGCGACCCGCTCAACCGAGCTCTGTCCTGCGCCAACTCCTGCCTCTACGGCATCTGCCACGCCGCCATCCTGTCGGCCGGGTACTCGCCCGCCATCGGCTTCATCCACACCGGAAAGATGCTCAGCTTCGTTTACGACATCGCCGACCTGTATAAGACCGACCTCGCCGTCCCCACCGCCTTCGAAACCGTCGCCGAAGGCGCCCACGAGGTCGAACGGCGTGTCCGATATGCCTGTCGCGACACCTTCTACCAAGCCAAGTTCATGGACCGCATTCTCCCCGATATCGCGGAGGTGCTCGATGCTCGTGATGATCTTGAAGAAAGTCCCGGCGAGTTTGAGGGGCGAGCTGTCTCGATGGCTGATTGAACCCGAAACCGGCGTCTTCCTCGGAAACCCCAGCGCCCGGGTTCGAGACGAACTCTGGCAGGTCGCCACAAAAAAGTGCAAAAACGGCTCCGTGGTCCAGATCTGGACCAGCCGGTCGCCACAGGGCTACAAATACCGAACCTACGGAGAACCAAAGAAGCGGCTGCAAGACTATGAAGGCATCGCCCTGGTCCAACGACCGCCCAAGAAAAGGCGGCGTAAGAAAAACACCTCATCGTCGTGAGAGAACGACGCTCTCTTTGACAACTGAATATTGTTCGTCGGAGACCGCGGTCCATCACTTGTACAAACCGTCGAACTGCCGTACCATATCTTGGTGACTTCC
>PUPC01000318.1 GCA_003553185.1 Planctomycetota bacterium
GCATCCCGTATTCTACTCTTGATTGTCAACGACGGCGGCCGGCCCGTAACCTCGCAATCCCTCGCCAGTGGGTACGATGAGGTATCCGTCCGCCGTGACCAGTGCCGTTGCCGACTCCCGGTAAAATCGCACGTTCTGGTTCGAGGAATACAGGGCTGCCGGCAGTTCATCCTGAAAGACCAATTCGCCGGTCTCTGCATTGACCACGCTCAGTTCTGTTCTTTCCCTGCCCCCGATGTTCTTATAAGACATCATTACGACGTGCCCTGTCGTGGCCCGCATAGCAATCGTATTGGCTATCGAAGACCGACGTCTGTCCCCGCGCCGGGGCGCGGGGAGTTCATCTCGATACTTATGGATAGTCTTGCCGGTCTCGTAGTCCTTCATCGTCAACGTTGTCTGGCGAATTTGGTAGCTCTGCGGCACGTTCTCCCGCCGACAGAAGAATTCTTCAGCCGGGATGACGATTCTTCCCTCGCCGAGCATGGCGGGGTTCGACATAGTTACCTGTTCGCGGTTGCCCCCGTGCTGTTCGAATCTGCACAGCAGGCTGTCCCATTTGCTCCTCCCGCTCTCTGCGTCATACAGCACCGTCAGCATGCCGGCTCTTCCGATGTCGAGTCGGACTCGTTTTGTTGCAACCACGTTCCCGTCGGGCAGGACCATAAGGGACCAAGGACGGTATGCCAGCGTATCCGGCGTTGGTTTGCCCTGCCATAATAGTTCAAAATCATCCGCCCGGTAACAGTAGATCCGACTGGCGACGGAGGTGAACACACGACGCCTGGCGACATCATAAGCAGGGACGCCCAAGTCTACATCAGGCATCTCCATGCTGTGGAGTGTCTGCCCGTTGCGGATGTTAAACGCAATCATTCGATTCGGCTCGATGGTCCCCACGATCAACGTGTTGCCCAGCAGCCCGATCGGTCCGGTGGCGTACCCGGCAATGGACACCCCCCAGACCCTACGACCTGTGGAGGCCTCGACTGCGCCAATCCTGCCGTTTGGCAGGTAATAGAAGATCCTGCCCCTCCCAGCAGCAAATGTAGGACGCGGGTTGACTGACAAACGGACTTGCCCGTCAATCCTCCTGAATTCTTCGGGATCCAACCAGTCACGCGAGTTTCTTGCCAACGGTCGGCTCCAGGTATGCTGCCACAATTGTCTTCCGGTCGTCATTTCCAGGGCGAGAATTCCGTCGGGATGACAGAGGACCATCACGCTGCCGGAACAGACCACGATCACCTGGATTCGGTTCCGCCCCCAGAGGGAGTAGCCGTCTTCGATGGTACCCTGGGACAGATCGGCGTTGACATCCTTCTGCCACAGCGTCTCGCCGGTCGAGGTGTAGAACGCCCGCAGGCCGGTGACCCGACCGGGCGCTTGCCGACCATGTCGTGGCTCCACCTGCACCCCTGCCCCGTTGTTGCCCTCACCCCTCACAGCGGTGACCTGTCCGGACGCCGGCCGACCATCCAGCGGCCCCACCCGGGCCGCCAGTCCGATGCCGCGGTCAAGGCAGCTGTCGTCGGACACAACGGTGGCCAATATTTCCGGCCCGATTCCGCTCTCCCACACTTTGGTCAGCGGCGTGGTGAGCACGGGCAGTTCCCGACGCAGCAGGCCGGAGGCCTTTGTCAACTCTTCGGTCTCCTCCATCAACCCGGCGACCAGTTCTTCACCGGTCAGCGTTTCGCCGTGCCATACGATCTCGATGTCAGGGTGCTTGTCGGCAATGTCTCCCAGGAGCACTGCGGCCAGGCGGTATTGCGAGGTTTTGATACAGTTTTCGAGCAGCAGGGAAAACGCCTCGCCCAGCAGTTCGGATTCCGGGTAGCGGAGAGTCAACGAACGCAGAATAGTCTGGCTGTGGAGCATGCCGTGCTCGCTTTCCTGCACCAGTCGGCCCGCCTGTAGCAGACAATGGTCGGCCAGAGAACTGTGAGGGTGCTCGGCTTGGAGAGTGAGCAGGCCCTCGACCTCTCGCTCTTCAATCAGTCGTTCGAACTCGGGCCTTAGCATCTGGTCGATATGCGCATACACCTCATGGCCGTGTTCGCTTACCAGTTCGCTAATCCGTTCCTCGGCGAGCGGTCCGACATTGATATCCGACGCGCCGACGCGAAATTTGACGTGCGGCTTGTTGTCGACGAGGTAGCGATACTCGTTCACTGCGTCTTGGTATCTGCTGTGCCCCGTCAGTGCTGCTCCCCTTTTCAGGTGGAACCGTGCCTTTGCCAGATCGCTATAGATATACTGCTGAGCCGCGTCGATATGCGCCAGAGCATGTTCTGTGTCCGTCTCGGCCAGCTTGAGCCGCGTCTCGAATATCATGCTCTTGTGGCGAGAGACGAGTTCCGCCGGCGGGGTCCGCATGTCTTCGAGAAGCTTTTCGGTTGTATCGAGGTCTTCCAGCACCCGTCGGTATCGATCCCGCGCCTCCGCGCGTTCCCCATCCGAGAGTGCCCTGTCGCCACCTTGCGAACTGATGTCTGAGCGTTCAAGCAGCGGCTTCACCCGGGGAGGATGCTGCTCTTCGACCAGCCGGGTCAATTTGGCACGAATCTTGTCATAGGGGAAGAACCCCGAGGCGTATCCCTGATTGACCGCGACGAGGTGACCGGAACTGACGAGCAGGTTGCCCAGCCCTGATTCCGAGGGGTAATCCGACCGGGTTCCGATCGTATGCAACTCGCGAGTCACCGGAGTCCGATCCAGCCGGATGATCGCCAACCTGTGGCACCCGGGAACAACGACAGAGGACTCGGTGAGAATGGGCATTCCAGAGGGCTTGACGCCGGTCGGCACCTTCCATTCGAGTCGGCCAGTGTGCGGGTCTACGGCAGCAGTATATTTCTCACCGCTGAGGATGGGCTTGCCTCGATAAAGCCCGGCGAAAAGCGTGTAATCATCGCCGGGGATGGCCGCAATAAGCTCGCCGCTTCGAGCATCGAAGACCAGCAGTTCCTGTGAATCCCAAGGGGCGACATAGAGGTTTCCGCCATCGATCACCGGGAAGCCGGCCTCCCAGCCGCCCTCGGCCGAGTAGTGTGTGACGGGACGATGCTGGCTGCCGGCGGCGGTCGTCTTGATAGCGGTCCGGTCGTATCTTGCTACCCAACAAAGGTCTCCGGTTTTGATGTCGACCGCGCCGACAGCTCCCACCCCCGTGGCTCCATATGCCATCCCGTCAGAGATGACTACCGGCTGTCCAAGCCGCAGCCCACGTGTCATCGTCAGCAGTCGTCTGATATCGGTGCGATGCCAGGGGGGGATGGGGTCTGCTGCCAGGAATTGCTTCCACACTAATTCGCCCGTGTGCGCATCCAGGGCGCAGAGGAACATTTGGTTCTGATATGACGCGAGGGTGATCAGTCTTCCCTCGACGTATGTGGGTGCCCAGGGGAAGACTACCCGCTCCGCGAATACCATTGCTTCGGGTTGCTGCACTATGCTCCAGAGCCGCTTTCCATTGATCGCGTCGAATGCGCTCAGTGCCCGGCGGAGCGGAATTGAGTCGTCCAGAATCTCGGTCGCGAAGACCTTGTCGCCACCGGAAGAGACCGTGGCAGCACC
>PUPC01000028.1 GCA_003553185.1 Planctomycetota bacterium
CCAGAGTCACACGCACACCCTGGCGGCATCTCCTTCGAGATGCCCCCTTTTTTGCTCTGCAACCACCCGATATTCCCGAATAAAGCGCATCGGAGTGTAAAACGGGCTTCCGCGCAGAGGGCATTTCTTACGGACAGGGATGAGCGATCAGGGCGCGGGGACCGGCTGGCGGCGTTCCGGCTCTTCCTCCACTCGCGGGTCGGGGGCGCGGTCGCCCCGGCGCCAGATGAGCCGCTCGTCGACCTGCCAGTCGCGATCGAAGAACCCGGCCACCACAGCACGGTCGGTACCGTCGTAGTCCGTGCCCTCCTTGAAGATAACGAAATCGGGCAGGAGGTCGTACTTGTGGTTCCGGGGCAGCTCCCCGCCGTAGGGCAGACCGGCCCGCACCATCACCAGGCGGTCCGGATTGAGGGGATTGGGATAAACCATCACCAGCCCGTGGTTCTCGATGTCGTAGGTCTCGCCCCGGAAGGTGAACCCCTCGTCGGTTACCGCGATGGGCAGTCGGTCGGCGATCCGGGCCAGCACCTTGTTTCGGCCGGGCGTACCGTGCAGCACCAGGTTCGCCCGCTCGATGTCCCGCTCGGTCACCCGGGTATCGAGCCGCTGAAGGGGGACGGCCTGGACGAACTGATACCACTCGACTGCAGCCGCGCGGGCCTCGTCGCGAAGCCGGTCGATGTTCTGGTCGATGTTCTCTTCGCCGCCTTCCCCGATCCCGAAGACCTGGATGAACCGACGCCGAAACACCTGTTTCGCGGGGCCGCACAGTCGTGGGGTCTTTCGCAGCTCGCCAACCCGCTCGCGGTCGTCGAGGTCGAACATCCTCGGTCCCGGCTTATTGACCCGGTGCTCAACGCCGTCGATCCGAAGGGAAAGGTCGGGTTCGGCCCCGACCAGTTCCTCGCCGAGGTCGAGGCGGAGTGCGGCCACGTTCTCGGTCGTCACTTCGAGCACCGTGCCCTCCTCGTTGAGTTTGGCCTGCACCCGCGCCGGCTCCCCCCACCGCCCGATATCGAGGATGGTCACCCAATACGACGTGTTGTACTTAATCGTATACGTCTTGAAGTCCACTCGTCGCGGCCAGCGGTCCCGCCGCTGCCGGTTCATCCATCGCATCGCGGCGTCGTCTTCGAGCACTCGGTCCATGATCCAGTGATCGGCGCCGGGGAACATCCGGAGCGAGGAGTCGCCGCCCAGGGCGTCGAGCCGTCGGTGGAACCGCTTCGACTGCTCGGCCTTAATCAGCGAGTCGCGCTCGCCGTGGTAAAGGAGCACGGGCAGGTTGACGAAATTGCCCATCATTTCGGCCCCGAACTCCTGATCGATCAGGAGGCGCTTGTACGGCTCGATCCGGTCGCGGTCGAGCCCGTGCCACAGGTAGTAGTCGGCCCGGCCCGCCACCGAGACGATGCCCGCCCACCGGTGTGGGTAGTGTGCGCCGATGGTGAACGCTCCCATCCCGCCCATCGAGTATCCGAGCAGGAACACCCGGTCGGCCTTGATCGGGAATCGGTCTTTGACCTGCTCGACGACGCGCAGAACGTCCTCCTCGCCGACCCCCTGAAAATCGGTGTTGCTCCGGGCGAACGGGGCGACCATGTAGTACCCGTGCTCGTCGCAGTGGTCGTACAGCTCGCGGGGGATCATCATCTCCCAGTTCACCTTGTTCAGGTCGGGGCTGTATCCGTGCAGAAAGACGATGAGCGGGAGCGGTGTCTCGCCGTCGTGGTCGCGGGGCACATACATAAAATAGGGCTGGGGCGAGTCGTCGATTTTTGAGAGATACGCCCACTCGCTGAACCCTGGCGTGACCGGGCGGGGTCTGTCCTGCTCGAGCCGGCCCAGGGCGCGGCCCCAGCCGTCGAGCTCCCGGGCCGCCTCGTCCGGACGGGGCCACCCCCACGCATCGCCCCCGTCGAAAATGGCGGCCTTCTCGTGCCGGAGTCGGGCCAGGGCGAAGTCCGGCTCGATGTACTTGCGCGGCCCGAGCCGCTCGGCCAGCCGGTCGGTGTGCCGTTCGAGGCGGGCCATCCGATCGTCGAGTTTATCGGCGACGTGGAACTCGCGGCGGAGCTTGCCGACAGGCCGCCCGTCGAACCGGACCGTCGCCTCGAAGGTGTAGCGCGGCTGTTCCGCCCGGCCGGGGACGGTCCACGAGAAGGCTGGCGGGTCGTCGGCCAGCACTGCGAGCCGGGCGCTCACCGGCTCGAATTCCTCGACCGTCTCCCCGTCCGCGTCGAGCATCTCCGCCCGGATATCGACCTCGCCACCCACATCGGGATAGCCCGCCGGGACCGCCACGCGGGTCACCAGGCGACCGCGCCGCTGAGCCACGTTGCCCGTCTCCGAGGAGATCGTTAACGAGCCGGCGACGAGGTCGGCGGTCCGCTCGTCCGGAACGCGAAGCCGGGCCCGGACGGGTGCGGGCCGGGGCGGTCGGCCCCGGGCGTCGGCATCCTCGAGCAGTGCGATCCGGAACAGGGCATGCCCGTCCCGCGAGCCGAGCTTGACCAGGAGGTTCCTCGGGCGCCGGTCCGGCAGCTTCACCATCGTTCGGAGCCGGGCCAGCGGGCTGTCCTGGTCGGCCGCCGGTTCGGCCTCCAGCCGTTCGCCATCGAGCCATATGGCCAGGTGACCGCTGTATTCCGCCTCGAGGACATAGTTGCCCGGCTCAGCGGCGCTCAGCTCGCAGGCGGCGTAGAACACCGACTCGCCCCGGTCAAGGCACCGGTCGGTCAGGTTGACGAACCGGCTCCCCGTCGAGACGCCGCGCCAGGCCACCGCCCCCTCGTCTTCCGACCGCTGCACCCCGCTGCGTTCGTCGCGGTCGTCAGGCAGGAGGTCCGCCGCGAAGCCCGCCTCGGGATCAAGGCGGAAGGCGGGTGTTATCAGCCAGGTGGTGATGGAGCCGTCGGGAGCCAGCTCGCACTCGACAGCGGCGGAGAGTCCGGACGAGGCCGCGAGCAGGAGGGCGGCAAGCGCGACCCACAGGCATATCGGGGGGGAGCCGGCCGTGCTGCCGCGTTCAACGCCGGCCCGACGGTTTCGGTCGGCGAACGGGCTGCTCGGCCGATTCATCCTTGCTTCTCCCAACGCAGCAGGTTCTGGACCTTGGCCAGGGTGGTCTGGCCTTCGGTGATCTCGGCTCGGATGCGGTTCTCCTTCTCCAGGCAGTCCTGCCCGCGGTTGGCGATCTCGGCGGCCCGGGCCTTGGGGATGACCAGCACGCCGTCGTCGTCGCCCACGATCCAGTCGCCGGGAACAATCGTCTGGCCGCTGACTCGGATGGGCACGCCGATGTCGCCCAGGCCCTTCGGCTCGCCCGCGTGCGAGGTGACGTGCCGGGCGAACACGGGGAAGCCGAGCGCCCGGATGCCGGCACTGTCCCGTGCGGCACCGTCGATGACGACCCCGGCAAGCTTGCGCTGGACGCAACTGTTGGTGGCGAGTTCGCCCCATACCGCGGGCGGGACGCCGCCCGCCGCGATGACGATGACCGAACCCGGCTCGGCCCGGTCGATCGCCTCGACCGGTTTGGCCCAGTCGCCGGGGCAGGTGAGCACGGTCGTCGCCCGCCCGGCGAGCACGGCTCCGGGCACGATCGAGCGGATGCCCTCGAGGCACGGGGCGCGGTGGTTGCCATCGGAGATGTTGGCGGTTGACGCCTGGAGAAAGACGTCCCGAATCTCGTCGTCGGTCGTCGCCCGTTTGTACAAGTCGCTCTCGATGGCGACGCCCTCATCGGCGGCCTTCCGCAGGCGTCGAGCGGCCTCGACGGCGTCGGTCGCCTTGGTGAGCGCCCCGCCCACGATGAGCACGCTGGCCCCGGCCGCGATGGCCGCGGCCGCCGTCTCGGAGTGGATCCCGCCGGCGACCGAGATCGGGATATCGACCACTCCGGCCACCGCTTTTACCCGGTCGAACGAGGTCTTGCCCGACATCTGCTCGTCGATGGGGGTATGTACGCAAAGTTGATCGACGCCCCACTCGGCCAACTGCTTCGAGCGGCCGGCGAGGTCGGTCACCCCCATCAGGTCGATCACGATCTCGATCCCGTAGTTGCGGCCAGCCCGCACGGCGTCCTGGATGGTCTCGTCGGCGGTCATCCCCATCACCACGGCGGCGTCGGCCCCGGACTTCGCCGCCATCTCGACCTCGGCGCGGCCTGCGTCCATCGTCTTCGTATCGCAGATGATCTTGTGGTCGGGGAACTCCCTGCGAAGAGCCCGCACCGCCTCCATCCCCTCGCTCTTGAGCAGCGGGGTGCCCACCTCGAGCCAGTCGATCCCGCCTTCCACCGCCTCGCGGGCGAGCTTGAGTGCCCGGGGCAGCTCGTCGAAATCGAGTGCGACCTGAATCATTGGTTTCATCGGAATCTCATCCCAAACATGTCAACGGAAAAACAGCCCATATTCCAGCCCCATTCCATTCGCGGCTGATCTCAAGGCACGTAGGTTGCCCCACAGTTATCGGACTCCCACGTAGTGACCCGGCGGACGACAACCCCCTCGGGCAGCCGGTCGCCGAGTTGTTCGGCGATCACCTTCGCGATGTTCTCGGCAGTGGGGTTCAGGGAGTCGAAAGGGGCGATATCATTCAAATACTGGTGGTCGAACCGGTCGAGGATCTCGGCCAGCATCGCCTTCAACTGGCGGAAATCGATCAGCAGGTCGATCCCGCTCAGTTCCTCGCCCGCCACCACCACGTCGATCTTATAATTATGGCCGTGCAGCCGCTCGCAGGACCCCTCGTAATCGCGCAGACGATGGGCCGCCGAAAAATCTGTCTTCACCGTCAATTCGAACACTGCTGCTCCTTTTCATCGACCGACCGGGCGATTATAGGCGGGACCCCGGCAGTCGTCAATTGAGGGTAGTGGTGAGCAGTGTAAGAACAGGCGTTATCCGAGAAGGGGGTGCTAAGGGGAAGGGCGGAGCATCTCGGGAAACTGCGTATCCCTTGATCCCCCGCCCGACACATCCATACGACGTTTGCGGCTAGCTGCGGCGCTTCCGACGGATCAACAGTCCCGTCAGCCCCAACAGAGTTAGACTTGTGGGCTCGGGGATCGGTTCACGGAACGGCGGAATATCATTTTCGAAATCGCGATAATGATACTCGAGAGTGGCTTCGCCTTCCGTCCCGAATTCAGAGACCCACAACGTCGCATCCGTGGTGCCAGAGAAACTGTGGCCGCCGACGCCAGCGATATCGATGTCGACTGTCCCCGTCCCAATATAAGGGCTCAGGTCAGTATTGATCGAGTCGACATCGCTGTCGAAGTCGGACATCGTTCCGACATCCCAGTAATCCGGACCGGAACGAGTCTCCCCGTCGGACGCTTCCAGCGTCTCCGGGCCTTCGCTTGTGGCTATCGAGACCTCCGTGGACAACCCGGAAGGGCCGTCTGCGGTTACGGTACCTGTCATTGAAACTTCTACGTCCGCTTCAATATCGGCGTCGTTTTCGACCTCGACATATGCCTCCACCAGCGAGTCCAGAAGCAAATCGACTCTCGTCAACGTCCGCGTACCACCCAGCGTGTCAAACTGGTCGAACGACAGCATTTGGTCGCCGGGTGACAGCGAAAAATCGTACGAGAGCGGACCCTCTATAACCGGGTTGGCATGAGCCACGCCGGCAACAGAGAACATCAGGGCTAAACAAAGTAGCTTTTTCATAACATTTCTCACCTCCTTACGAATATTTCCAAGAGCAATCTTAATCCCGGGGAAGACATATCATCCCGGGAGCCACGCCTTCTCGACACCCTCCCTGTTATCGAGTTGGCACATTCACTGTGTCCCGAAACAAGACGAAACATCGTCAGGGCATAATGCGAGCCGGAGATGGACATCGTGTTTTCCGCTTTCCGTTCAAACCGCCAGAAACATCCAAGGCGTCAGGCGTCCCTCCCCTTCCTTTCCGGACGCACAGCCAAGTTCGCCTATCATTTTAGTAGGGATTATAGCTCCGACGGTTTCGGTGTCAATGGTTTTGGGGAAGGAAATTCAGATTTTTTCGCTTCGTACCGGTGAGGCGGTGCCTTGAGGCGTCAAAAATGACCGGTCAAGCCCACACCAATACGGAGTGGGAAAGGCCCGCCGGGCGGGGGAGGGTGTCAGTCGCCCTGTATGACCAGGGCCGGATGGCGGCGGACCTGGGTGAACCGGCCGGTCTCGCCCGGGGCAAACAGGCACGATGCCGCGTCCGGCTCCGCCCAGCGATGCTCAAATTCATGCCCGGTCACGCTCGTGCGCACCAGTTCGACCAGCTTGTCGCCCGGCCCCGGCTCCGGAGAATCAGGGGCTTCCGCGATCGCTGCGGCCCTCTCGGCGCTCAGCGGACGGACCGCGACCAGGGCCACGCTCTGGCCGACCTCGAGCAGCGGCTCGACGCTCGACCATGCTGCCCGGAACCGGTACGCCGCCCAGCTCCGCTGCACCGCCGAGAAACGGTCGAAAAGGACCACCTTCGGCGGGATCGGGTCGGCGGACCGGAACTCCCGCGATGGGCCTCGCCCCAGCCGGGCAGCCCGCCCGATGACCATCTCCACCGGCTCGGTGTCCTCGCAGAAGAACACGACAGAGTGAGTCTCGAGCGACAGGCCCGACTGCCCGGCCAACAGAAGGGTGAGAGTGCCCGTGCCCGCTCCGGCGATTACCACCAGCCCGATCAGCCAGCGAATCCAGCCGCGCCGGACCACGCCGCCGACGCTCACTAACAGGCCGACCGCGGCAAGGGCATACCCGCCGACCAGCCAGGCCAGGTGACGCCGCGACTGCTCCGACCAGCCGATGCGCCCGAACAAACCATAGACCTCGCGCTCGATCGGACCGAGCCGGACCGGCCGCCGATATTCCTCGGCCGTGCCGATCAGATGCCGGGCGAGCGCCTCGACAGACGCCCCTGAGCGGGGGATGTCGTCTCCCCCCGTATCGTACACCAGGACGACGCCCCGCCCGTGACGCTGCCACAGGAACGTCGGCCCGTCGGCGGCATCATCGACGCGCTCGATATTGGGCGAGAAATCGTCCGGCACCGCTAATTCGGGCGGCAGCCCCTCGAACGAGCGTTCACCCCCGTCCTCGAGCCCGAGCAGCCGTTGCCAGACCGGCTTCGCCCCCTCCGGCATCGAGCCGTCGCCAAACACCATCGCCAGCGCCCCGCCCTCGCGGACGAACCGGACCAGTGCGGCCTGCGCCCGCGAGGTCAACTTGCTCTCGCTGAAGTAGTAGCAGAGCACCAGGTCGACCGAGTCGGGCACGCGGTCCGGCATGTCTTCCAAGTCGATGATCGCCGACCGGGACGGCAGGGCCGCCCGCACCACATCGGCCGGCAGGCCCGGCTTCGGCGTCCGGTTCAACTCGCCGACGAGCATCGCACCCTCCGGAACCGGTTCGAGGTCGAGCCCCTTCTCTTCCGCCGTCCACAGTTCCGTCATCGGGAGCACATATTGGGCGGCCGCGCGGTCGCCCTCGACGACGGTGGCCGTACCGGGCACCGTAACCCGTCCCTCGACGACCTCGGGCAGGCGCACCCAATGTCCGGGCTTGAAGTGGATCGTGTCGTCGCCCCGGGCCGCGCTCCACAGCGCACTCAGGCACAGGAAGGCGGTGGTCATCAACACGAGCAATCGCTTGTCAGGCATGTAGTCCATCCGTTTCTTGTATCTGTCGGGTCAGCGCGGTCATTCGTCTGCCGGCTTGATGGCGTCGAAGTAATCCCGGACCAGCGATTCGTAGCCGGGCGGGACGCGGCCTTCGCCGATCTCCCGCAGTGCGGCCTCTCTGGCCTCGCGGTGGGTGAGCGGGGCGTCGTCCCGTTCGGTCCCGGTCCGCTCTGGATCATAGATGATCCCGTCTTCGGTGTCCCTCGGGTCTGGCTCGGTGGCGCGGGGGGCGAGTTCGACCAGTTCCTCGTCCTCGGCGGCGGGCCTCAGCTCCGGTCTGTCGTGCGGGTCCCGCATGGCCGTTTCGGCCATCTCGGCCCTCAGCCGGCGGGCCAGTTCCCTCTCGCGTTCGGTCCGCTTTTCATCCTGTTCGAGTGCTCTTGCCAGCCGGTCCAGTTCTTCCTGTGCTTCGCGCAGTGAGCCGGCGGCGGCCTCGCTGTCGCCTTCCTCGAGAGCCCTTGCCGTCTCCCTGATCGCCTCGGCCAGCTCTTCCGATCCGCCATGCTCCCTCATCTGGCGTGCGAGTTGACGGAGTTCTTCGCTGAGCTCGAGGTGTCGGGCTGCGTCCAGGTCGCCCTCGAGCATGTCCTGGTCGATCTGGAAGAACCGCAGATGCAACTGCTGGAGCTCCTCGCCGGGCCGTCGGGCTTCGCGTCTCTCCGGCGAGTCTGCCCGGGCGGCCCTCGCCGTCCGTTCGGCGGCCAGCTCGGTCGCCACCTGCTCGGCCATCCGGCGCTCCATCCGGCCGAGCAGGTCGGCGGGCGGAAGGACCGCTATCACGGCGAACACGATGACGGCCGGCAGGGACAGCCGCATCGACAGCGGGAGATGGAAGGGGAAGACATCGGCGGGCCGGACATCGCGCACCCGGGCGGCCGCGTCGCGGGTAATCGCCTCGGCCCAGGGGCCGTCGGACCGTTCGAGCTGGACGGCACTGGTCAGCCGGTCGTTCAGGCCGAGCAAGCGGTCGGCCTCGATTGCGGCGCGCAGGTCGGCGGGAACCTTGCCGACGCGGTGTTCGGCAAACGTCCAGACCAACGCGGCGGCGATCCCGACCAGGACGAATACCAATGCAGTCCCGACGGCGTCGATGCCCAGGTAGATCAGCTTGTCGGCGGCGGCGACCAAGGTCGCCGAGCCCAGCGCGATGAGCAGACAGACGCCGAGCCGACGGGAGACCGCGATCAGCCGGAGCCGCCAGGCAAGCCGTGATATTTTGCGATGCATATCCAAGAGCCATTACCTCCATTTATTTGAACGATTGTCCCGCTCTTGAGTTCGCCGTCAAGCCGAACGGATTGGCTCGCCTGTTTCCGCTCGCCCGCTGATTGTTGTTGACAGCACCGTGCCCGCGCGTACAATCAGTGTATGGAAACGGAACGATATAAGCACCTGACACGACCGGCGATCGCGCTCCTGGTGGTCCTGTGCGTCGGCCTCACGGCCGGTGCCGACGAGGCCGAGCCGGGAGAGGGGACCCCGGACGAAGAACGGGTCCACCCCGCGGCGTATCGCATTCGCGTGGAATACGACGAGAGAACGAACGAGCAAATCCGGTCTGAACTCCGGCGTGCGGCCCGTCGGGCGATGACCGAGCGCCGCCGCCGGTTCGAGCTCTCCCGCCGGGAACTCGAGCGGAGGATTGGGCGCGAAATGGAGCAGTTCAAGAGAGAGATCGAGGCGGCGAGAAAAGTCCGGCAGGAGGCGGATACAGCCCGGGCCGAGCATGTGGACGAGGTGACCAGGCCCGAGCCGGAACCCGACGCCGAGCCCGAACTCCCTCCGACCGTCCACGAGCCCCCGCCCGAGCGGGCACCGGAACTCGACGACGAACCCGATGTCCCCCAGCCCGTCCGCGAGCCCTCGACCGAGCGGGCGGATGAAGACCCCCGGGCCGCCCTGCGCAGAGAGCGCCGGGTCGCCGCCGAGGCCCTGCGGCGGCTCGATGAACTGCTCGGCGAGATCGAGGAGAGCAAGGCGGCCGAGGCCGCCGAACGCGGAGAGCCGGCCATCCTTCCGCCGCACCGATGAAGGTCCCCCACCTGCACGACTGGCCGACCGACTATGGCGAGGCCGTCGACCTCCAGAACCGCCTCCGCGGCCGGGTTGAAATCCGCCCGTTACCCACCGGGATTCGCCTGGTTGCCGGCACCGATGTCTCGTATGATCGCGGAAACGACCTGATGCACGCCGGCGTGGTGGTGCTCCGGCTGCCCGGTTTCGAAGTGATCGAGCAGCGAACGCATTCGCGGCGGGTGCCCTTCCCCTACATCCCCGGTCTGCTCAGCTTCCGGGAGCTGCCCCCGCTGCTCGAGGCGGCCCGGTTGCTCGATACCCGCCCGGACGCAGTGATCGCCGACGGGCAGGGGCTGGCCCACATGCGCGGGCTGGGCCTGGCGTCGCATCTCGGCCTGTGGCTGGGCATCCCCACGGTCGGCTGCGCGAAATCGCGACTGGTGGGCGAGCATCGCGAGCCGGGCGAAGAGCGCGAGCGGCGTGCGCGGCTGTGGGTTGAGGGGCGGGTCGTGGGGTCAGTGGTCCGAACGCGGCGGTCGGTAAAACCGGTCTATGTCTCGCCCGGCCACCTGGCCGACATCCCGTCGTCCGTTCGCCTCGTGCTTCGCTGCTGCAGCCGGTATCGGCTGCCCGAGACCACCCGGGCCGCCCATCGCCTGGTGAACGAGGTCCGGGCCGCCGACCTGTGAGATGAACGTCGCGGCCGGATTGCTCCCGGGGGACGCTCGCGCCGGCGGAGGCCGGATGCTCACTTGACGATGGAGGCGATCCGTTTGAACGTGTCGCCCTCGGCCGCGCCGAGCATCTCGAACAGAGCCATCTCGACCGTCGTCCGTTCGGCGCCGACATCCGCTGCCTTCTGGACCCCGGCCCGGCGGTTGCTCTCGGTCCGCGACGAGACGGCGTCTTGTACGACGTGTGCCTGGTAACCGGATTCGACCAGGTCGCGGGCGGTTTGATAGACGCAGACGTGGGCCTCGATCCCGCACAGCAGGACCTGCCTCCGCCCCGCCGCTTCGAGCGCCTCGACGAACGCCGGCTCGCCGCTGCAACTGAACGCCCGCTTCGGGATCGGGCGGGCGTCGATCAACTCGGCCACGTCGGGCAGCGTCGGCCCCAGCCCCTCGGGATACTGCTCGGTCAGGATCACCGAGAGCCCGAGCACGTCCGCCCCGCGGACCAGCTTCCTGACGTTGTCGACCAGTTCGTCCTTCTCAAACATCGCCCGGGCCAGCTTGTCCTGCACGTCGATCACCACGAGCACGGCATCGTCCCGCTCCAGCATCGCTCCTCCTTATCGCAACGCCTCGTCAAACTCGACCGAGCGCGGCCGACCGGCGACATCGAGCCGGACCGTGCCGCTTTCGAACGCGAGCTCGAGCTCCGGCGGCTGTTCGCCGCGATAGGGCACCAGCAGGAAGGCCCCGCACAGGGGCAGACCGGCCCGAGCATGCACCACCAGCGTGGGCGACGGCTCGATGTGGTTGACCCGCTCGGAGTACCAGCCCCGTGTCGGATCGTACAGCCCCTTCTCGACGACCACGTCGAACTCGCCTTCCATCAGCGGCCGGACGGCCAGGTTGGCGTCGTCATACGTGGTGTGCCACACGCCGTCGGTCTCGTCGAGGTCGCCGGGGAAGAACTGCAGCCGCGAGTGGACGTCGTGCTCGCCCTTGCCGGTCAGCCGGTCGAGGACGAGGAAGACGCCGGCCTCGTGGTCGTCCGGCCAGAACGTGATGCCCCGCCTGTGCCCGACGCCGATCCGGCCGTTCTCGCCGTAGCCCAGGGTGTGCGAGCCGGCGACTTGCTGGAACTCGTCGGTCACCAGCCAGGTGTTGCCCGTCAGTTTCGGGCCGGGGCAGTGAGTGTCGGGGAACCACCGGTCGGCCTGGTTCTCACCATCCACGCCGATGGTGCTGTGGGCCCGTGTCGTTTTCAGATAATTCTGCCGCGAATAGGGGTTGTTCGAGTCGTAGAGGTAGCGGCCGGGGTCGATGAGGAACGGTCGGCCGAGTGCCGACAACTGGAAGCTGAGCCGGTCGTCGTGCTGGTGTGACCGGCCCCACGGTCCGCCGTCGAACGCGAGGAACGTGGCGTCGCGGTCCCATCCGGTCCGCATCACGTATATCCCGCCGTGCTCGAACGCCTGCGACAGGGCTTCCGGCGGCGAGCCCTCGCGGCCGTCGGTCCCGACGTAGAGCCAGTCATCGCGCCCGCGTTCCCGGCCCATTTGCCGGAGCACCCGCCGATACCCCTCTCCTGCGGCCGCGTCGGAATCGTTGAACGCGACCGCCCGGCCGTCCGGCGTGCAGACCTGCATCGTGTAGTCGAGCATCCGGTCGGTCACCTCGTCGATGATGTCGGGCACCGCGATGCCCGTGGCCCGGCTCACCATACTGCTGTTGAGCAGGAGCCGGAGCACGCACATGTGATAGCCCTGCGTCAGCTCGAACTGGACCCCGTCGGGCAGGACCTGCCGCCGGGCCTCTTCCTCCATCTTGTCCCAGGCGTACTCGATGAACCGGTCGCGGTCCCGCAGTTCGGGCAGTCGCGCGGCCGTGCCCAGCATCCCGTCCGATCCGATCACGATCCAGTTGTTGCCCATCGTGGGGATGATCTGTTCGAGGTAGCCGAGCTGGTCGTAGATCGACTTGAGGACTCGGAGCAATTCGGCGGGCGTCCAGAACGGGACGTACCGGTCGAAATAGACCGCCCATTTCTGGCAATGGATCGCGATGTTGAGGTAGGAGAGCCACACGCCGTTCGGCATGTCCCACTCCGTCTGCTCGGGCCGCCGCCAGAACCACGAGTCGGTCACGCAGCACTTGCTCACCCAGTCGAGGACGAGTTCGGCTCCCTTGCGGTCGTACCGGTCGTCGCCGGTCGATCTCGCCGCCCGGTCGAGCACGTCGAGGTATTTGAACCGGTTGAGGTCGTGCACCCAGTGATCGTTGCCCGGGTTGTGGTTCCAGTCGATGTCGTCCCCGACGAAGTGCCGTTCGCCGTAGAACTCGAACGTGTTGCCGAGCACGGCGTCGGCCTCGGCCATCTCGGCGTCGCTGACCGGCTCGTCCGGCGTGCTTTTCGTTAAGAGCTGCGGGGGCGGCGGGTCGCGATCGAGGAAATGCCGGTGAACGGCCTGTCCGTCCTCGAACTCGCCGGCGAGCAGCTCGAGGGTCTTCCGCTCGAGCTCGTCGTCGGTCAGCCCCTGGTGGTCGAAACTGCGAATGCGGCCGAAAATCTCGTCCCGTTCCAAAACGTCCTCCGGTAATGATGAGATGAACACAGCCCGACCGGCCCGCCCGGTGTCGTCGGTTCGGATTATTCGAGCCCGATGGAGAACATCCGCTCCAGGTCGTGCTTGCTGTATGTCCGGAAGGCGATCAGGGTCGTGGTGTTGTTGATGGCTTCCAGCTTGAGCATCTTGTTGGTCACGATTTCTGCGAGCTGGTCGTTGCTGTCCGAGCGGATGACCGCCACCAGGTCCCAGCCGCCGGCGACCGAGTACACCTCGGCAATGCCGTCCATGTCGGCCAGCGTCTCCGCCGTCCTGTCGATCTCGTTCCGTCGCGCCTGAATCAGCACAAATGCGGTGACCATAGCGGCCTCCTTTCTCCAATGATGCCGGTTTCCGTGGCCCGCGTGCTGCCACATGGCTCCGCGGCCCGTGTCTCGAACGCCAGTTTACGATATTGCGATGGAATTGCAATACCGCAGGCCGCCGTTGACAACAGCCCGCCCGGCCACCAGAATAGGGCCGGAACGGGCACCGGGCACCTCGAGAGGGATGCACTCTGATGAGACCGTACACACTGTTCAACTTGTCATGGAGAGGAGCCCGCTAATGACCGCTGACCAGCCGGAAAAACCGGTCCGCCCGCACGGCGGGTATCGCCGCCTCCGGTCGTATCAGATGGCCGAGATCGTCTATGATGCGACCGTCGCGTTCTGCGACCGGTTCATCCCCCGCCGCTCGCGTACGCACGACCAGATGGTCCAGGCCGCCCGGAGCGGCAAGCAGAACATCGCCGAAGGGAGCATGGGCTCCGGCACGTCGAGCAAGGGCGAGCTCAAGCTGGTCGGCGTCGCACGGGCCAGCTTGGAGGAACTGCTGCTCGACTGCGAGGACTTCCTCCGCCAGCGCGACCTCCCGCTCTGGGTCAAGGACCACCCCCGGGCGAAGGCCGTGCGCAAGCTGGCCTACAAGGAAAATAGGTCCTATAAGACGTATAAGACCTATGTCGAGGAGGGGCCGCCCGAGGTCGCGGCCAACGCCCTCCTCTGCCTGGTCCACCAGACGAACTACCTGCTCGACCGCCAGATGCGGCGGCTGGAGGAGCAGTTCCTCGACGAGGGCGGGTTCACCGAGCGGCTCTACCGTTCGCGGCGGGCCGCACGACGCAACAACCCGCCGCCGCCGGACCGGGGGAGAAACGACAATGAACGATAACGCCGACGCCGCCCGCATCTATCACGCCGACCTCTACGGACTCCGGCAGGAGAAGTACGACTGGCTCAACGGGCACGACCGGGCCTCGGCCGAGATCGACGAGCGGTACCCGGCGGTGGAGGGGGCTGTGCTCGACCTCGGGTAGGGGCCGGCCGGTCAGCCCCGGGCTGTTTCGACAATTCCGCTGCCCGCCGCTTGACAACGGTCGCGGGCATGATATCTTGGAGATTGAAGATGTTTTTGGGTGCATGTAACGGATGGCAAGCAAGGGGCCGGCCATGAGACGACGCGCCGACAGGTCTGTATCAATTCGCTGGCAGTCCCAGCGTCCGACTTACCTTTCCACCGCCCGTTTTACCAGTGAGCGCTCGAATGACAGCCCGCGCACGGGGCCCTGCTCGCGGGTCCGTGCCCGTGCCCTGTCGTGGCGCCGGGCGGGCGGCCGCCGCAACCGCTCGCGGCGGAAACGCGCCAGATAGGCCGCCGCATGGCCGATGAGGGCGACGCCGGCCTGCGGTACCCCGCCATCCGTCCGCCTGATATATCCGCCGACGAGTGGGAGCCGGCCGAGCGAACGGCCCTCGATGCGATCAACCGCATGGTGGCGGGCGCCGAGTCGCTGGAACGGATCGTCGATTTCCTGTTCGAGACCACCCGCGATATCTTCCCCTGCGACCGTATATCGGTCGCGTTCATCGAGGAGGAGGGCCACCGGGTCCGCTCCTACTATACCGTCGCCGACTACGCCCCCATCCACCTGAAAAGTGGCTATGCCGAGGACCTGGCCGACAGTTCGCTCGAGCAGGTGATCGAGCGGGGGGCGCCGCGGATCATCGGCGATCTCGAGGCGTACGCACGAGCGCACCCCGACAGCAAGTCGACCCGGTTGATCCTGAGCGAGGGAGTGCGGTCGAACCTCACCTGCCCGCTGGCCGTGGACGGGCGCAAGGTCGGCCTGCTGTTCCGGAGCTCGCGCCGTCCGAACAGCTACGGCGACCGCGAGGTCCGGCTCCACTTGGCGGTGGCCGAACGGCTGGCCCAGGCGGTCGAGAAGGCGTATCGGATCGAGCAGCTCGAGGCGGCCAACACCGCCTACACCGAGATGCTGGGGTTTGTTAGCCACGAGTTGAAGGCCCCCATCGCGTCGCTGGTCAGCAACGCCGAGCTGGTGGCCGGGGGCTATCTGGGCGAGTTGAACGACCGGCAGCGTGAGCGGCTCGAACGGATGATGGCCCGGGGCCGCCACCTGCTGCGGATGGTCGGCGAGTACCTCGACCTCGCCCGGGTCGAGGGGCGCGACCTCGAGCCGGAGTTCCGCCTGGTCGAGGATTTCGAGGGCGCGGTCATCGGCCCGGCGCTGGAGA
>PUPC01000360.1 GCA_003553185.1 Planctomycetota bacterium
CCATGACATCGGTATTCGACAGCAGTTCGGCCTCGACGCCGAGCTGCCTGACGGCCACGTCGCGATAGAAAAGTGCGACCAGGTCGAGCAGCCACTCGGCCGTGTCACGGGCGGCCGACTGGGCGGTCATCCCGGGTTGGCCGGATGCCAGCTCGGGGGCATGCTGCTTGACCAGCTCGACGAAACGGGCCGCGCTGGAGCAGATGTTCCGACCGGACAGGGCGAGCACGAGGTCGAGCACCTGCCGGCGCAGGTCGGCCAGCCCCTCCTGCTCGGCCATCATAATCGCCCGGCCCAAGCTGCCCCCGGACGATAGCGAGAGGAACCGGGCCTGACCCGACTCCACACCGCGATGAAGCAACTGCTCCTCGATGACGCCCGGACGGAGTGCAGTGAACCGCACCCGGTGACACCGGGACCGGATCGTCTCCAGCAGATCGTCCGGCCGGGGGGTGACCAGGATGAGCGTGGACCCCGGCGGTGGCTCCTCGAGCGTTTTCAGCAGACAGTTCGCCGTGGCCGTGGTCATCGCATGGGCCTGATCGATCAACGCCACCTTCCGGTCCGACTCGACGGGGGTGAGGGACAGGTCGTGCAACAGGCCCTCTCCGGTGTCGGGATCGCGGAACACGGCGACCGGGATCATCCGGCCCCGCCCCTGGGGGCCGATCACGTATAGGTCGGGATGGGTCTCGTGGTCCACCTTGGCGCAGGCCCGGCATTCGCCGCAGGGCTCGCCGTCGGGGCGCTCACACAGGAGCGCCTTGGCGAATGCCCGGGCGGCGGTCATCTTGCCCCCCCCCGGCGGCCCGGCAAAGATGTAGGCGTGGGCCAGCCGGTCGGTGGCGATGGCGCGGCGGAGGAAATCCGTCGCGGCCTCTTGCCCGACGATCCCCTGCAAACTTACTCCTCCGTCTCGATGACCGCGATCTTGTCGCCCACCTGGACCACGTCGTCCTCGTCGCAGAGCGTCTCCAACAGCGTCCCGCTGACCGGCGACGGGACGTCGAACACCGCCTTGTCCGTCGCCATTTCGAGCAGCGGATCGTCCTCCGACACGTCCTCGCCCACCTCGACGTGCCAGAACGAAACGGTGGCTTCGTTGCCCGCGTCCTCGCCCAGAGAAGGCATCATCACATCGTGTTTCATCGTTCGACTCCTTTCTTCAGTCTGAGCCCCGGGTCTGGATCGCCGAGGCGTATGCCGATTCGGCACCATACGAACTTCTCACAAACGCGCCCGAGCCGACCCATCGCAGGCCGCGTGACAGCCCCTCGTCGCGATAGCGTTCGAACGTCTCGGGCGTCACAAACTCGGCCACGCCCAGGTGCGAGGGGGTCGGGCGCAGATACTGGCCGATGGTGAGCATCCGACAGCCCGCGTCGACCAGGTCGTCCATCACGCCGAACACCTCATCCTCAAACTCGCCCAGCCCGACCATCAGCCCGCTCTTGGGGATGCACCGGCCGTCTTCCGCCACCAGCTCGAGCAGCCGGAGTGACCGGCGATAATCGGCTTCGGGCCGGACGCCCGGATACAGCCGCGGCACGGTCTCGGTGTTGTGGTTATAAACCACCGGCCCGGACTCGATGACCGTTTCAACCGCCGCCTCATCGCCCCGGAAATCGGGGGTGAGTACCTCAACCTTCGCACCGGTGGCAGCCCGTACCGCCCGAACGGTGGCGGCAAAATGACGCGCCCCGCCGTCCGGCAGGTCGTCCCGAGTCACCGATGTAAGGACGACGTATTGCAGGCCAAGACGTAGCGCCGCCTCGGCCACCCGAGCCGGCTCGTCGGTGTCGAGCGCTTCGGGCTCGCCGCCCGCGACGGCGCAGAAGCCGCAGCCGCGGGTACACACGTCGCCCAGGATCATGAACGTGGCTGTCCCGCGGTCGAAGCACTCGCATTGGTTCGGGCAGCGGGCGCCCTGGCATACGGTGTGGACGCCCAGCCCGCCCAGCAGCTCGCGAACGCGGGCTGTACGCCCACCGCTCGGGATCCGTTTCTTGAGCCAGGGGGGGAAGCGTCCGCCGACCGTATCCCTTTTTTCGTCCCCCTTTGCAGGAGGAGTGGGTTCTGTAAGTGATCGGCTCATAGTCTGTCTGGATTCTATGCCCGCAGGCCATTCCTGTCAAGGCAGCCAGACACCGACAGTGCACGATTTCGGGCCGACAACCTCCATTTGAAAGCTCTCGACACCCCGCTATAATGTGTCGGAAAATGAGGCCGAATCTCCGGGCACGGAGACCGGGGGCTTTATCCTGTTCTCTCGCACGAATGAAACGAGGGTCATGAAAAGACCGAACGTTCTTTTGATGCATACCGACCAGCAACGGTGGGATACCATCGGGAAGACCAACCCGGGGGCGGTGACCCCGAACCTCGACCGGCTCGCCGACGAGGGCGTTCTGTTTGAAAACGCGTTCTGCAACAGCCCGGTCTGCATGCCCAGCCGCCAGAGCATGCTCAGCGGCCGGTATCCCTCCACCGTCGGCTGTGCGACGAACGGCATCGAAATGTCCACCGACATCGAGTGCATCCACAACATCCTCGGTCTGCATGGGTATCACACCGCGAACCTGGGCAAGCTGCACTTCAAGAACCACTCGAACCGCAACCACCGCGAGCCGCACCCGAGCTACGGATTCGACGAGTTAGTGCTCTCCGACGAGCCCGGCTGCTATGACGATGCGTACATCAAATGGGTCGCGGCGAAAGACCCGACGCAAGTCGAGAACTGCCGGTGCTCGACCCCGCCCGCGTGGGAAGGTCCGCCGGTCGAGAAGCAGCCGCGAGGCACACACGAACCGTACCTGTTCGACGGAGCGGAAGAGCTGACTCACACCGCCTTCGTTGCCGAGGAGACGGCCGAGTACATCACGCGACGGGCCGGCCGGGGCCCGTTCCTCGCCATCGCAGGATTCTACGCCCCGCACTGCCCGGTCAACCCGCCGGAGCGGTTCGTCGACATGATCGATACCGACGCCCTGCCGCTCCCGACGATGAACGAGCACGAACGGGACCGGCACGGGCTGTCCGACGATGAATGGCGCAAGGTCAGGGCCTATTACCACGCGCTCGTGTCGCACGTCGATGACCAGATCGGTCGCATTCTGCGGGTGCTCGACGAGACCGGCGAGCGGGAGAACACGATCGTGGTGTTCACCTCGGACCACGGCGACCACTTGGGCGACCACGGCCTGACGGCGAAAGGCCCGCCGGGCTATGACAGTTGCTCGCACGTCCCGCTGATCGTCGCCGGCCCGGGGGTGAAGGCCGGTCAACGTCGCCGCGAGCTGATCGAACTGGTCGATCTGGCCCCGACACTGCTCGACCGCTGCGTCATCCAGTCGCCCCCGTTCTTCCAGGGCAGATCCTTCGCCCCCCTGCTCAACGGGGATGACTACGACGAACGCAGGTCCGTCTTCATCGAGTACAAATATCCGTTCGAATCGTCCTGGAAGACCGTCCGCACACACCACTTCAAGTATGGCGCATCGGCGGCCGGAGAGGAACTGCTGTTCGATCTGCAATCCGACCCGAACGAACTGACGGACCTCGCCGACCGGCCCGACGCCCAGCCCGCACTGCAAGCTATGCGGGAGGAGTTGCTCCGCCGCTGGTTCGACGTGGAAGACCAGTACCCACTGCCGACCGGGAGCTATTGACCACGAGGTCACCCGGCACTCGACCCGAGGCAGTATGACAAGATGTCGCATGGCCCAGCCGAAGCCGCCTGGGCCGGCGATTATGCGAACACTGCCAGCGAACGAAAGGAAGGGCCGATGGAACTGAGCCAAGCGACGAGGGCGAGGGGGCTGGAGTGCGCACGAGGGATCGCAGACTGGCTGTGCATGGTCCAGGCACGCCACGGAACGGACAACCCGGCGGCGGGCACATTCCCCTGGGCTGTCGAGAAGAGCGGGCAGGAACACTGGGCGAACAACTGGAACCTGGCGTTCGCCTCGATGGGACTGCTCGCCGCGTCCGAGGCGTTTGACGAGCCGCTCTACGAGACGGCGGCCCTGCGGATGGGCAGCTACCTGAAAACGCTCCAGATATTCGACCCGTTCAAGCCGGACGACTACGGCGGCATCCGGGAGATGACGCCGCAGACACCGTGGTGCTTCCCCCGCGACGCGCTGTCGGCGGCTTGGGCGTTCGTCGAACTCCATCGACACACCGGCGACGCCGAATGGCTCGAACGGGCGCGACTGTGGGGCGAGTGGTTCCTGAAAAACGGCCGGGACCACGAGGGCTGGCCGCTCTGGGGCTATGAATTCGAGCCGCAGTGGGAAGGCCAGGCACGGGCCATGCGGCCCAACCTGCTCGGCTGCTTCCACGGCGGATCGCTCAACTTCCTCTACCACCTCGGCCTGGCGACCGGCGATAAGAAGTGGACGAGCGAGCCGCTCACCACCATCGCCAACCTCCTCGTCGAGGAAATCCAGCAGCCGGACGGATACTTCCTCAGCATCGAGCGGGAGACGCGCAAGCCGCCGGAGGCCGACCCCCAACGCGGGCTGCACCGGGCGAACGACGACCTGAGCACACTCGGCCTGCTCTGCGCATATCGGACCACCGGCGACGAACGGTATCTCCGGTCCATCGAGACGTTCCTGCGGGCGGTGTTCGACGCCCAACGGGACGACGGCTCGTTCGAGGACAGCGTGGCGTCCATCCCGGTCGTCATCAACGTGCTGCACGAGGCGGGCGACCTGGTCGACGTGCCCGCCGCCATCGACGAGGCGATCGAGCGGGCGCTCGGCGTCCTGTATGCCGCACAGTCGGACGGGAGCCGGAACCCCCGGATGCGGGGCGGGCTCATCGAGGAGGGGACGTACTACGTCTGCGCCCGGTCGAGCTGTTACGCCCTGATCGTCCTGATGAAACTGTTCGCCGGGGTCGGCGACTTCTTGCGGGATTAGCCGGGCTCGGGCTTTGACTCGCGTCGCGCTTGCCGCTGGAGGCGGATGAGCTTGCGGATGCCGCGCCGGCCCAAGTCGAGCAACCGGTCGAGTTGGTCGCGGTCGAACGGCTCTCCCTCGGCAGTCCCCTGGACCTCGATCAACCGGTCCTTCGCGTCCATCACCAAGTTGAGGTCCACGTCGGCAGCCACGTCCTCCCGATAGCACAGATCGAGCATGGGCTGGCCGTCGACGATACCCACGCTAACCGCAGCGGCGTTGGCGGCCAAGGGCTGGCGGTCGATGCTCGCCGTCTTTCTCAGGTGGGCGACGGCGTCGGCCAGTGCGACATAGCCGCCGGTGACGGCGAGTGTGCGGGTGCCGCCGTCGGCCTGGAGCACGTCGCAGTCCACCACAATGGTCCGCTCGCCGAGCCGGTCGAGCCGAACGACGGCCCGGAGGGCGCGGCCGATGAGCCGCCGGATCTCCTCGGAACGGGCGTCTGGGCGACCCCGGCGGATGTCCCGATCCCGTCGCTCGGGGGTGGCGGACGGCAGCATGCTGTACTCGGCGGTGACCCAACCGGTTCCCGTGCCCAGGAGGAAGTCGGGGACACCTTCCTCGACCATGGCGGTGCAGAGGATGCGGGTGTCGCCGGCGCTGATGAGCACGGAGCCGGGCGCGTATTTTGTATAGCCGCGTTCGATGGTGACGGGTCGGAGTTCGTCGATTCGGCGTCCGTCGGCCCGTGCCATCAGTCCGCCTCCACGCCGAGCAGGAACAAGATCAGTGCTTTCTGCACGTGCAGCCGGTTCTCGGCCTGGTCGTACACGATGGAGCGGGGTCCGTCGATCACCTCGTCGGTGAGCTCCTCACCACGGTGGGCGGGCAGGCAGTGCATCACCGGCGCCTCGGCGGGCGCCGACGCGAGCAGGTCGGCGTTAACCTGGTAGGGCTGGAAAGCCTTGCGTCGCACCTCGGCTTCCGACTCCTGCCCCATGCTCGCCCAGGTATCGGTGTAGATGACCTGAGCATCGGCGACCGCTTCCCGCGGGTCGCGGACCATTCGGATGGCTGACCTGTCGCCCACTGTCTCGGCCACCGATTCGAGGAACGCGTCGTCGAAGGCGTATTCATCGGGGCCGGAGAGGACGAAGTTCATCCCCAGCCAGCCGCACAGTGTGGCGAGCGATCGGGCGACGTTGTTGCTGTCGCCGACAAACGCCACGGTCACTCCTTGCAGGCAGTCGAGTTCGTCGCGCTCTGGGAACAGTCTCTCGCGAATGGTGAATACATCGGCCAATGCCTGACAGGGGTGCGCGTCGTCCGACAGGCCGTTGATTACGGGCACCGTGGCGTGCCGGGCGAGCAGTTCGACGTTGCGGTGGGCGAACGTCCGGACCATGATTGCATCGACATATCGGGACATCACTCTGGCGACGTCCTTGACGCTCTCCCGCTTGCCGAGTCCGATCTCTTTCCCCCGGATGTCGATTGCCTGCCCGCCGGCCTGGATCATTGCCGCCTGGAACGACACGCGGGTCCGCATCGACGGTTTCTCGAAGATCATGCCGAGCACGCGGTCGGCGAGCGCGTCATTGTGTACGCCCTGGGCGATCTGCTTCTTGGTCGCGGTCGCCACCCGGTACACATGGGCGATCTCGTCGATGCTGAGGTCGGTCACATTGACCAGATGTCTGAGTTCTTTCTCCATCATTTTCTCTCTCGCTCGATGCTGCTTAAGACCGGTTATTCCTGCTGCTCGTTCAGTGCCGCCTCGACAATATCGAGTCCCTCGTCGAGCTCTTTTCGTGTGACGGTCATCGCCGGGAGGAAGCGGAGGACGGTGTCGTGGGTACAGTTGACCAGCAGGCCCTTTTCGAGGCAGGACCGGGTGACGGGTGCTGCGGGTATGTTCAGCTCGCAGCCGATCATCAGGCCCCGACCTCGGATTTCCTTGACCAACCCGGTCCGTTCGGCGATATCCCCGAGCCGTTCGACCAGGTACTCGCCCATCGATCGGGCGTTTTCGAGCAGGTTCTCTTCCTCGACGGCCCGGAATGCCGCGATGGCTGCGGCGCAGGCGATCGGATTCCCGCCGAAGGTCGAGGCATGCAGGCCGGGCACAATGCGGTCCGCGATGTCGGGCCGAGCCTCGATCCCGCCGATGGCCACGCCGCCGCCCAGAGCTTTCGCCAGGGTGATGATGTCCGGCTCGATTCCGTAGTGCTCGTAGACGAACCATTCGCCGGTGCGTCCGCAGCCGGTCTGGACCTCGTCGATTACGAGAAGCACGTCCTGGCCGTCACACAGTTCGCGGAGTTGGCTCACGTATTCCGGGTCGGCGACATTGACCCCGCCCTCCCCCTGGATGAGCTCGAGTAGCACGGCGCAGGTCTCGTCGTCGATGGCCTCGGCCACCGCGTCGATGTCGTTGAACGGGACGTAGCAGAAGCCGGGCGAGAGCGGGCCGATGTCCTGATGGTACTTATCCTGCCCCGTCGCGGTGATGGCGGCGAGGGTCCGACCGTGGAACGACTCCTTCATCGTGACCACGCGATGTCGCTCGGCTGCGGTGAAGATTCGAGCGAACTTGATCGCGCCCTCGATCGCCTCGGCCCCGGAGTTACAGAAGAAACACTTGCCGCCGAACGACCGGGTGGAGATCATCTCGGCCAGTTCGCCCTGCAGTTCGTTGTAGTAGTCGTTCGCCACGTGGATCAGCCGATCGGCCTGCCTACGGATCGCCTCGACGATCCCGGGATGACAGTGGCCCAGCCCGTTGCAGCCCCAGCCGGGAAAGAGGTCCAGATACTCGCGGCCGGTGGCGTCCCTGACTCGCGACCCCCTACCTTCGACCAACACCACATCCTTGCGGGTATAGTTCGGCACCACGTACTTGTCGAACTGCTCGATGATTCGTTCTACGTCCATCGGAAACTCCAACGGTTTCGGTTCTCGGCGATCACACGGCAGCCAATCGTCGTTCGGCTCTTTGCGCGTGCCCTTCAGGGCGCTCATCGACCTCCGGCAGAGGGGCCTCCGAGTATCTGGGTACCGATCCCCTGTTCGGTAAAGATCTCGAGCAGCAGGGCATGCGGGATGCTGCCGTCGACGATGTGTGCCTTGTGCACGCCGGCGTCGAGTGCGGCGATGCACGCCCGCACCTTGGGCATCATGCCGCCGGAGATGTGCCCCTGCTCGATCATCCGTTCGATCTCGGGTTCCGTCGCGGATGAGAGCAGTTGGGGCTTTCCGTCGGGGCCGGGCACGAGGATGCCGGGCACGTCGGTGAGCAGGACAAACTTCTCGGCATTCAGTGCCCCGGCAATGAACGAGGCGGCCGTATCGGCGTTGCAGTTGAGCACCTCGCCCGCCGGCCCGGTCGCCAGAGGGGCGATGACGGGCACGGTCCGGTCCTCGGTGGCGGCGAGGATCGCGTCGGTATCCACCCAGGTCACCCTGCCGACGAAACCCAGGCCGCGTCCGTGCTGGTCGGGTCCGTCGGCCTCGCTTATGGTCAGCGGCTCGGCCCGCAAGGGGCGGCTCTCCTCGGTCGTCAGGCCCACCGACTTGCTCCCGAACGCCCGGATTGTGTCCACCAGCTTGCGGTTCACCTGGTTGATAAGCACGTCCGCAACCACGGGCAGCGCCCGCTCGTCGGTCACCCGGTAGCCGTGTATGAACTCCGTCTCGATGCCCTTCTCGTCGAGAGCCCTGGTGATGAATTTCCCGCCGCCGTGGACAAGGAGCGGCCGCATCCCCACCTGGCTCATGAACGCCACACTCAGCAGCACGTTGTGCAGGTCATCATCCTCGATGGTGCTGCCGCCGTATTTCACGACGACCACCGCGTCGTGAAAGTCACGGATGTACGGAAGCGCCTCGATGAGGACGCTTGCTTTCCGGATCGCTTCTTCCATTGGCACAATCACCTCGGGTCGGTCGAGAGCGGGAATTATAGCACCGCATTCCCTCGAATCAAGCTCTCGGGAGCGGTTCGGGAATCGGTTCGCGAGTTGGAAAACTCAGCCAGGCGGGAGCGGAACGACGTCGCGGATGTCCGGCGTGTCGGTCAGCAGCATAATCAGCCGGTCGAGCCCCAGGGCCACCCCCGCAGACGGCGGCATCCGCCCCAGCGCATCGAGCAGGTCCTCGTCGACAGGCAGCGGCGCCTTGCCCAGGCGCTCCCGCTCGGAGTTATCCAGCTCGAACCGCAGCCGCTGCTCGACGGGGTCGGTCAGTTCGCTGAACGCGTTGGCGAGTTCCAGTCCTCCGGCGTACAGTTCGAACCGTTCGCAGACGAGCGGGTCGTCGGTGCGGATTCGTGACAGCGCGGCCATTCGCGCCGGATAGTCGTACAGGATGGTCGGCCGCCCCCGGCCGATGCGCGGCTCGACGAACCGGAGGAAGACTTTGAAGAACACGTCATCCCAAGTATCGTCGTCGGCCAGGTCGGTCGCACCGGCCGCCTCGGCGAGTTCCCGCAGCCGGGCGAGCGGTTCGTCGAACCGCAGCGACAGGCCGGCGTATCGCCGAAACGCCTGTCGCACGGTCATCCGCTCGACGGGCGGTTCAAAGTCGAGCCGCTCGCCCTGCCAACAGATCGCGGTATCGCCACAGACTGCGTTTGCCACGTATGACGCCAGCCGTTCGCAATCGTTCATCACCTTCCGATAGTCGGCCCCGGTCCGATACCACTCGAGCATCGTGAACTCCGGCAGGTGGCCGGGCCCGGTCGGTTCGTCTCGGAATGATTTGGCCAACTGGAAGATGTCGCCGGAGCCGGCGGCCAGCAGCTTCTTCATCGCATATTCGGGCGACGTGATTAGGAACAGTGGCCGGTCAGCCCGGACGGGAAACGGGTCGAGGTGCGGTTCCAGGCCCGGCGACTCGACGAGCAGCGGGGTCTCGACCTCGGTGAGCCCCTCCGCCTTGAAGAACTCGCGGACGCTGTCGATGATCCGTTCACGCCGGCGCAGGACCTCTGGCACGCCCATCAGTCGACCTGGAAGCTTTCAGCGGGGATGGTCACGCCGTTCAGCTCGGCGGGCTGATCGGTCCGGTTGACGAGCACGGTCTGGCCCCCGGAATAGCCGACAGCCCGCAGCCCTTCGGCGGGCGTTTCATAGCTCTCGATGAACTGCTCGGCGAGTGGAGCCAGGTCGCTGACGTACCGCCGGCCGAAATCGACGAGCTTGGGGATGACTCGCGCCTGGTCTTCGGCCGACAGGTGAAAGAAGGGCACGGCTCCGAACTCGGCCACCCGGAGCGGGTCGGCGTCGGCGTCGGCCGCGATGAGGGTGATCCCGTGCAGGGCCAGGGAGAGGAACGGGACGGACTCGTCGGCGAACCAGGCAGGATCGAGGTCGTCCACCACAGTGGGCTCATCGACCGGCACGAGGCAGGAGTCGGCCTCGAGGGCAAGAAACACGCTGGCCCCGGACACCCGGCAGAGGCCGAAGGTGTCGCGGGCCATGTGAACGATCGCCACCATCTCCTGTGCGTACTGGCTGCGGGTGAGCGGGTGCTGTGGGTCGTCGCAACGCAGGACGCCCGGGCCGGGCATGTGGTCGAGATGGAGGACGCCGTCCAGCCCAAGGTCGTGCAGCCGTCGCATGTCGCGCTGTGCGTGCCGTTCACGGGCCTGCTGGGGGCAGACCACATAGGCCTGGCCGCCTGCCCAGACTCCGTTGCGCCACGGTCGGCCGCCGGGCTGCTTTGCGGTGAACTCGTCGCGGGACGCCGGTGACCGCCGGTAGAGGTCGGTGTAGTTGTCGAGTGCGCCGATCTGGAAGTCGAGCTGCCGGACGCTGTTCAGCGCCTCGTTCATCGCGTCCGCCCCTCCGACGGCCCTTTCGACGGGGAACCGCGCCGGGTACAGCCCGTTGTTCCCCTCGCAATTCCATCCGACGAGCACCATACTGGCCCGCTCCAGGCCCGCTTTTTTTATGGCCCGAGCAATCCGGGGGACCTGGCCGAATTGCGTCCGCACAACGAGCTCGCCATCGCCGGTCATGCGAGATTTCTTGCGTTTCTCGGCCATGTGCACGTGGATGACGGGGGCGGAGGCCGCGTATTCCAGCAGCGGGTTCTGCCCGATCCGCGCCCGAAGTGTGCTGCGACCCTCGGATTCGATCAGATAGCTGCGATAGGCCTTGGCCATCCCGGCGAGGTTGGTCTGATCGCGGTCGAGGAAGCAGTACCGGAACTGGAAATCGGTGTATTCGAGCGGGTCGCCGGGCGCAAATCGGAGCCGTGCCCGGGGGCCGGCCCAGGTCCGGTCGCTGCCGGATCCGTCGCCGGTTCGGACGACCAGTTCGGTGTTGTATTGTCCCCGTGCAGTTATCCCCAACAGGCCGGCTGAACCACGTGCGATCCCGAAGACCGGTGCGGTGAGCGCCCGGTCTCCCCCGGCATAGGCGAGCAGCGAGGTCGTTCGCTGGATGCGCTTGTCGAACCGGCACAGCGTCCCGTTGCCCCGCGGGATCATCAGGAACCCGTTCTCCCCCGTCTTCGCTCCGCCGAGTCCGGGCAGTATATCGATGGCCATGAGGCGGGCGTCGAACGGTCGGTTTTCGACGAATCGCCGGGCGGCAAGTGTCAGATCGAGGGCGGGGCCGTCGAGCTGGAGGTTGATCCGGAACCCACACGCCCCGCGCGGCCAGGAGCACTGGACGGTCTGCCCCTTCCGGTCGGATACCGGCCGGAACTCCCATCCACGGTCGACGGCGAGCGGTGTGGTTCGGACCGCGAATTGTGACGCCTGCCAATAATGGAAGATGAACGGTGCGCCGGGGCACTCCCAGGTGAACTCGTTGCGCTTGTCGGTCACCAGGAGGGCCAGCGTCGGTTGGAGTTCGACATCGACCCGTATGTGCTCGTTCTCCAGATTCAGCTCGGCCACGGTATCGGTGCTCCTCTGCTATGCGGCGGGCAGCCCCCGGGTCGGCCGCGCCGGCTCACGCTTTTACGATCTTCTCGCGCCCGTCTTTCACATCCCGGGTAGCGTTTCGGGTATCAATAACGAGTTTCGACAACCTGACGAGCCGGTCGTAGTCGTAGCACGTATGATTGGTCGCGATCAGCAGGCAATCCTGCCGGGCGAGGAACTCGTCGGTCAGATCGGTCGATTGCAGGTTCAGGTCGGAATGGCGGGTCTTCATCTCCGGGATATACGGGTCGTTGTAAGCGACTACCGCTCCGGCCCGGTCCAGCAGGTTCGCCAGTTGGATGGCCGGCGACTCGCGGATGTCTCCGACGTCGGGCTTGTACGCCATCCCAAGGATGCAAACGTTCGAGCCATTGATCGGCTTGCGCTGTCGGTTGAGCGCCTCCGCCAGCCGGGCGACGACGTATTCCGGCATCGAGGTGTTGATTTCGCCGGCCAGCTCGATGAACCGGGTGGGATGGCTGTATTGTCGGGCCTTCCACGCCAGGTAGAAGGGGTCGATGGGGATGCAGTGTCCGCCTAGTCCGGGGCCGGGATAGAACGGCTGGAACCCGAACGGCTTGGTCGAGGCCGCCTCGATCACCTCCCAAACGTCGATGCCCATCCGGTCGAACAGGACCTTGAGCTCGTTAACCAGGGCGATGTTGACCGCCCGGTAGATGTTCTCCAGTATCTTGCACGCCTCGGCCGTCTGGCTGGACGAGACCTCGACGACATCGACGACGATCTGGCGGTAGAGAGCGACGGCCGCCCGGGTGCTGTCGGGGTCGCAGCCGCCGACCACCTTCGGAATCTTCCCGGCGGAATATACCGGGTTCCCGGGGTCCTCTCGCTCGGGCGAGAAGGCGAGGTAGAAATCCCGGCCGCAGGTCAGTCCGCCGGCTTCGAGGATCGGCCTGCATTCCTCGTCGGTGGTGCCCGGGTAGGTCGTGCTCTCCAGGATCACCAGGTGGCCGGGCCGCAGGTTGGCGGCGACGGCCCGCATCGTCGATAGCACGGCGGTCAGGTCCGGCTCCCGGGTCGGCGTGAGCGGTGTCGGCACGCAGATGATGATGGCGTCCACCTCGCCGAGTTCGCCGAACTCGGAGGTAGCACGGAACCGACCTTCCTCGACCAGCCGGGCGATCAGGTCCGCCGGGATGTGCTGGATATAGCTCTGGCCGCTGTTCAGGGCATCGACCTTGACCTGGTCGATGTCGAACCCGACCACGCGGAACTTTTGTTTACAGAACTCACGGACCAGGGGCAGCCCGACGTACCCCAGCCCGATCACTCCGACCACGATGTCTTTGTCTTCGATTCTCTGGATCAGGTCCATGCACGTCTCCCGGGCATCTGGCCCTTGTTCTGCACAATTCAGAAGACCGTCCGGAGCGGCGTGCTCCGGTCCGGTTCAGCATAGTTTCAATCTCGCGTCCCGACGATCGCCGTCGATCTCTCGGCTTGGCGAACGGGCACAACGTGGTCGCAAAAGAACTCCGCGACCTTCCGAGCCCCGTGGCGGAACAGCGTTGCCTGGAACCTGTCCTCGCCCATTGTCTCGTACTTGGGATCGAACTTGTCGCCGAGTTCCTCGGGAATTGTGAATCGTTCATCCCGGGTGCGGGCGATCCGGTCCGCACTGCCGCCGGACACGTCGTACACGTCGAAGCGGAAGCCGATTTGTCCGACCCACGTGCGCTGCAGTTCGTCGCGGTGGAGCGAATAATGGACGACCCACCCGCTGACAACCAGGTCAACGCCCATGGTCCGGCCGACCTCCACCGGGTCGATCTCGCCGCGCATGGCCGCTGACATGTCGGAAGTCGACAACGATTCGTTCAACTCCCTTGGGCCGACGACGCGCAGGTTCGGGTATTCGTCCTGGAGCAGGTTCGTTGCCATCATGGCCAGCCACAGGCCGTGTTCCGTCCGGGTCTCTCCGCCGGTCGGCTGGAAAGGGAGGATCGCCATCGGCCTGTCCTGGGGGTTCACCTGTGCCCGGATTCGCTTGTAGCCCGGCGGTGCGGAGCTGCAGCCCGCCGTCACCAGAACGCCGAGCACCAACATAGAAAACGCGCTTTTCATAATCCCGTCTCCGCTAGCTGGAAAACTGGTCAAGAGCATCCATGATATTAGAAACGGGCAGAATGTCCAGTGCGAGATCTTTCGGCAGGCCGCGCTCGCTTTCGCCGGGGACCATCGCCCGTTTGAACCCCAGCCGACCGACCTCGGTCAGGCGAGGGCCGAGCTTGGTGACCGACCGGACCTCGCCCCCCAGGCCGACCTCTCCGACAAATGCGGTGCGGGGAGCGGGCGCCTTGTCGGTAAAGCTCGATGCGACCGCCATCGCCAGACCGAGGTCCGCCGCCGGCTCGGTCACCTGGGCTCCGCCCGCCGCGCTGACGAATACGCTCTGGTCGAACAGGTCCAGCCCGCCCCGACGGCTCAACACCGCCAGGAGCATGGAAATCCGGTTGCGGTCAACGCCCGACACCCGCCGCTCCGGCGTCCCGTAGGTCGCCCGGGTGACCAGGGCCTGTACCTCGACCAGCATGGGCCGGGTCCCCTCGACGCAAGGGACCACCGCCGACCCGGTTCCGCCCCCGTATCCGGCGATGAAGAACTCCGATGGATTGGAAATTCCCTGCAGCCCGTCCGGTCGCATCTCGAATACCCCGATCTCTTTGGTCGACCCGAACCGGTTCTTCACCGCCCGCAACAGGCGATAGGCGTGCTGGCCGTCGCCCTCGAAATAGAGGACGGTGTCCACCATGTGCTCCAGTACTCGCGGGCCGGCGATGGCCCCGCTCTTGGTCACGTGGCCGACCAACACGAGCGATATTCCCTCTTGCTTGGCCAGCGAGATGAGCCGGGCGGCGCACTGGCGTACCTGCGACACGCTGCCGGGGGCACTATCAAGTTGCCCGTCGCTGACCATCTGGATCGAATCGACCACCAGCAGGCCGGGCTCCGCCTTCGTCGCTTCCGAGATGACCGAGCCGAGGTCGGTCTGTGCCGCGACCAGCAGCCGGTCCGACCCGACGCCCAACCGCTGCGCCCGGAGCTTCACCTGGGCGAGCGACTCCTCGCCGGTGATGTAGAGCGCGGGCGCTCCGGCCCGTGTCACACGTTCGCAGACCTGAAGGGCGAGGGTGGATTTTCCGATCCCCGGGTCCCCTCCGACGAGCACCGCCGATCCCCGGACGAATCCGCCGCCGAGGATGCGGTCGAACTCGCCGACGCCGGTCACCATCCGCACATGCTCGTCGAGCCCGACCTCCGAGATCGGTCGGGCGGCGCCGCTGTCGAGGTTGGTCCCGCCGGTCTTCGGCTTCGGGCGCTCGACCTCCTCGGCCATCGAGTTCCACTCGCCACAGCCCGGACATCGCCCGGCCCATCGCGGCGAGCTTTGACCGCACTGCTGACAGACGAATCGCACCTTGGCCTTGGCCAACGAGACCTCCCATTCAACGTAATTGCCGGGATTATATCGGCCAGGTCGGGCCTGCGTCAATCGAGCCCGCGGCCGACGGCGGAAACGCGCAGGTACATGGTATCCACTCTGCCGAGGCGGGCGGGGGGCCGCGCCTGGGCGATGTGGCGGGGACGAAGGGAGCCCGAAGGGCGACCGGAGGAGCC
>PUPC01000197.1 GCA_003553185.1 Planctomycetota bacterium
CGGCTGCGGGACGGGCTGAGCGAGCTCGAAAACGCTCTCGATGATGCCCGGGAGCGGGTACAGCAGGAGCTCCAGTGATCGACGGGGTCCGAGACTGAAAGGACGCGGGCATGCTTCGCTGGGCCGTCACATTCCTGATCGTAGCCCTGATTGCGGGCGTCTTCGGCTTCTTCGAGATCGCCGGGGTCGCGGTCGAGATCGCGAAGGTCCTCTTCTTCGTCTTCATTGTCCTGTTTCTGATCGCGTTCATCGCCAACGCCGTCCGCGGAAAGAAGCCGCCGGTATAGCGGCCTGCCAAGGCGGCATTGGACGGTGCCGCGACGCCGGGCTCACGACGCGATCAGCTTGACGGCGCCCGCCAGCACAAGCAGGCGGACGACGCTCACGAACCAGTGCTGCGGGATCGATTTGAGGGCGAACACCCCGGCCACCGCTCCCGCCCACACCACGAGGGCGAGCAGGGCGCCCGCCCGGGCCGACGACGCCGTGATCATCCCCCGGTCCCAGAACAGCGGCACCTTCACGCAGTTGAGCACAAGGAAATACCAGGCGACGGTGCCCACGAACTTCTCTTTCTCGAAACGCATGGCGATGAAGTAGAACACGATGAGCGGGCCCGCCGCGTTGGCGAGCATCGTGGTCACCCCGGCGACCGCCCCGATGGCAATGGCGAACGCAGGGTGGGTCGGGACCGGAAGCTGGTCCGACGTCCGGCTCCGCCACAGGTCCAGCCCCACGAGCACGAGCACGATCCAGCCGATGATCCGGCCGAGTTGGGCGCCCTCGATATGCCCGAGCAGGACGTACCCCACTCCGATGCCCACCAGGGCCGGGGGCATGAGCCGGAGCAGGTGGCTCCAGACCGCGTGTCGGCGGTAGTAGATCACCGCGAACACGTCGCCCGCGATCAGCATCGGCAGCAGAAAGCCCACCGACGCCCTGGGGTCCATCACCGAGGCGATCGAGACGACCGCCAGGATGCCGATCCCCGGGATGCCCGTCTTGGTGATGCCGACGATCAGCCCGGCCACCGCCAGGACGATCCACCCGGCGACGGGGTCAACCGACGGCAAGAACTCGACCATCGCGCCTCCTCGGTGCAAGGTTGGACGCCAGCGTAGCGGGGCCGGGGCCGGATGTCAAACACCGACGGCCGCGACGGGGATTCCGGGGCCAAAGCCCGGGCACTGCGGAGCGGCGCTATCCGATGCCGATGAGTGAGAGCCGGTCGCGATAGAGGTCGAGCATGCGGTCCCGGAGCGGCGCGTGCTCGGGCCGTTCCAGCCGGGGGTCGGCCCTGGCGAGCGCCGCGGCGTCGTCGCGTGCCTGTTCGAGCAGGTCGAAGTCCTCCTGGAGGTCGCCGATGCTGACGTCGGGCAGGCCGTGCTGGCGGGTACCGAATAGCTGGCCGGTCCCCCGGATTCGCAGGTCTTCCTCGGCGATGCGGAACCCGTCGGCGGTCTCGCACATCACCTCGATCCGCCGCCGTGCATCGTCCGATTTCGCGGTGCCGACGAGCAGGCAGGTGGCCTGGTGGGGTCCGCGCCCGATCCGGCCGCGAAGCTGGTGCAGTTGGGCGAGCCCGAACCGCTCGGCGTGTCGGACGAGCATCACAGCAGCGTTGGGCACGTCGATGCCGACCTCGATGACGATGGTGGAGACCAGCACCTGGATGTCGCCCGCGAGGAACGCGGCCATCACACGCTCCTTCTGGTCCCGGGGCATCCGGCCGTGCAGCAGGCCGACGGTGAACTCGGGGAAGACCCGGTCGTCCAACTCGGTCGCCGTCGCGGTTGCCGACCGCAGGTCAACCAGCTCCGATTGCTCGACCAGCGGGCAGACCACGTAGGCCTGGCGGCCGGATGCGACCTGCTCGCGGATGAACTGGTAGGCCCGGTCGATCCGTTCCGGCTCGATGTGCCGGGTCTGCACCGGCCGGCGCCCCGGCGGCAGCTCGCGGATGGTGGACACGTCGAGGTCGCCGAACACGGTCAGGGCGAGCGTGCGGGGGATGGGCGTGGCCGTCATCACCAGCACGTCGGGCGACCGGCCCTTCCACCGCAGGTGGGCCCGCTGCATCACCCCGAACTTGTGCTGCTCGTCGATGACCACGAACCCCAGCCGGTGGAACGTGACGTCGGACTGGATGACGGCGTGCGTCCCGATCACGATGTCCAGATCGCCCCGCCTCACCTGGTCCAGCACCTCGCGCCGTTCCGACGAGCGGGAGAGCAGGCCGACGCGGACCCGCGAGCCGTCGAGCATCCGGGTCATCGTCCGATAATGCTGTTCGGCGAGAATTTCGGTCGGGGCCATGATCGCCGCCTGGAACTTGTTGGCCACCGCCATCAGCATCGCGTACAGGGCGACGACCGTCTTCCCGCAGCCCACGTCCCCCTGGAGCAGGCGGTTCATCGGGCGCGGGCTTCGCATGTCCGACTGGATGGCGGCGATCGCCTCCTCCTGCGACTCGGTCAGGGTGAACGGAAACAGGTCGCGTGCCCGCCGGTCGAACTCGCCGGAGGTCTTGAACGCAATGCCCGGGGCCGATCGGACAGCCCGGCGGCGTAGGGCGATGGCGAGCTGGAAGACGAGGAACTCCTCGTAGATGAGCCGCCGCTTCGCACGGTCCTTGTCCTCGGCGGACTCGGGGAAGTGGGCGTGCTCGAGCGCCTCCCGGATGCCGGGCAGGTCGTACCGCCGGCGGACCGGCTCGGGCAGGAGCTCGGGCACGGCGTCGCCGTACTGGTCGAGTGCGGCCCGGATCATCGGGCGGAGCTGGCCCTGCGACAGGCCCTCGGTGAGCGAATAGACGGGGACCAGCCGCGATTGCTCGTCGCTCAGGGCCACCCCGCCGTGCTCCTCGACCCCCACGTGCTCGAAGTTCGGGTTGACCAGCTCGTAGCCCTTGTAAAAGCGGACCGGGCCCCAGAGCAGGACGGTATCGCCCGCGTCGAACTGCTGGGCCAGGTAGTTCTGGTTGTACCAGACGGCCTTCATCGCCCCCGTGTGGTCCCGGACGTGGACGGTGAGGATGCCCCGGCCCCGGCCGCGGCGGAACAGGTTGACCTTGACCACGTCGCCGAACACCATCGCGCGGGTGTCCGCCTCGATCTGTTCGATGGGGACCAGGTTGGCCCGGTCGTGGTATTTCCGGGGGAAGAAGTAGAGCAGGTCGCGGATCGTCCGCACCCCGAGCCGCTCGAGCAGTTCCTCCCGTTTCGGCCCGACCCCGCGCACGTACTGGACCAGATCGTTCACGTCCGCCATACCGGCTCCTGCTCACCTGTTGCCCGCCCCATCGTAATCCCGTCGTGCCCCAAAATCCAGCCCTCGCCGGGCGCTCGCGGGTCGGCCGCCGCGTCATCTCGCCCGGCCCCTCGGCCCGTCGTTCCGGTAACAGGGGCCGCCGGTTGCTGAATCGACACAACGGTGAGCGATGATGGGGAGGGGCAAGCCCGGCCAACGGCCCCGGGCTTTGTTGGTGCCAGAGGTGGGACTCGAACCCACACGTCCGGTGAGGACACGGGATTTTGAATCCCGCGCGTCTGCC
>PUPC01000196.1 GCA_003553185.1 Planctomycetota bacterium
AAAGACCCTTAGGCAGTATGTTTGTAAAAAAGCATAAGTCTTCTATATTTTTAGTAAAATTGTATTAACAAAAAATAATTAATCACTAAAAAGAAGACTTATGCAGGCGAAAGATACAAAAATTAGCTTTAAAGGACAAAATGTTTATTTAGGAATTGATACTCATTTAAAAAGCTGGAAAGTGACCGTTTTATTCGAAAATTCTGTTTTTAAAACTTTTTCTCAAGATCCTTGTGCAGAGGTTTTGAAGAAGTTTTTGCGCAAAAATTTTCCCGAAGCAACCTATTATTCCGCTTATGAAGCCAGCTTTTGCGGTTACAGCGTTCATCGCGAACTTGAAAAGGCAGGAATAAAAAACATAGTTGTTAATCCTGCCGATATTCCTACTACAGACAAAGAGCGTAAACAAAGAGAAGATAAACGAGATAGCAGAAAAATAGCTAAATCTCTTCGCAATGGTGATCTTCAAGGTATATACATACCAACAATTATAACCATGGAATTTAGGACTATGGTTAGATATAGAAAAACTTTGGTTAAAGAAGTTAACAGAAATAAAAACAGGGTAAAATCTTTTTTATATTTTAATGGGATAAAAATACCGCCAGAACTGGATACTACCTCAAAGCATTGGTCAGCCAGGTATACTAAATGGCTTAAAGGTTTAAGCTTTTCAAGTAAGTTTGGAAATAAAACATTAGACATGTTAATAAAGACAACTACTTATTACAGGCGAAAACTTTTAGAAGTAACAAGAGAGTTAAGGAATATTCAAGAAGAAAACGGGTATGGTAAAAAGATTAAACTGTTAATTTCAATTCCCGGAATAGGAATAATTACAGCACTAACATTATTGTCAGAAATAGAAGATATTAACCGTTTTAAAAACTTAGACGCTTTATGTTCATATATTGGCTTAGTGCCTAGCACAAATTCCTCTGGAGAAAAAGAATTAATCGGAGATATAACTCCCAGGGCAAATAAGCCATTGAGAAATGCTATAATAGAAGCAGCTTGGATAGCTGTACGCAATGATCCTTCTTTGGCTCTTAAATATAATCAACTACGCCAAAAAATGAAATCCAATAAAGCTATAGTAAGAATAGCTAAAAAACTTTTAAATAGAATCAGGTATGTTTTAAATAATGAACAAGAATATGTGTTATCAGTTAATTAATTTCGAATACAGTTATAAAAACGCTTTAAAAACAGAGAGACTGTTAAGAAACCCTTGCGGCTCTTAATATTTTAAGATGTCCGTTTTCCCTTAGGCTACAGCTCTCAATTATAAAAATTAAAACTGAAATGCGACTATTAAATTAGATTAAATGTTTTGATAGATCGTTGATAGAAGGATGTTTTTATAAACTGTATATTTGAAATGCCAAGAGAAGATACCGAAGGTGAGGTTTTATACCGATGGTTTCTTTTTAAATTTCTGCCGGGCATCGAGCCCGGTAGAAATTTGCCAAGAGAAGAAAACCTCTGGCTCAGTATTACCCGATAGTTTCTTATGGCAAACTATAACTTTTTGATATCTAGTAATAAACAAAATATTTTTAAAAAAACTAATAAAAAAATTTGGTTTACAACATAGAAGAAGGGTTTCCAAAAACCTAAAGGTCTGCCAAATCAAGAAAGGTTGAGCACACTTTAAAAAGTGTTTTCCCGCTGATAACGCAGATTTTCGCTGATAAATATGATTGATTATCAGGAATTTATAATCTGCGTTTACCTCGTTGGATAATTTAATAACAGAGTAAATTTGTACTGCCGTACGCCTGTTTGACAAAAGTCGTGCCCCGACTTAACAGATAAGGACATAAAAAACAAGATATAACTCAAACACGTGGAACAAAAGTCGGGGTAAGACTGTAAAATAATTATATCACCAATAACCCGGTCAATTGGAATTCCTGCCGATATTTTCACCAATGAACGTTTGTAAAGACCTTTCCGGCACGTCTCCCGTAATTGTACATGCTTAACATGTACAGACCTTTCCGGCGCGTCTCTTCTTGTATTTAATAGCTTTTGGTGAAATTTCCGGTATGAACCGTGCGCCCTGAAGGGGCTGTCTGTAAATTCTTTTTTTCACAGCCGGCTCCTGCCGGAACGTTTCGAATTTGCACATTATTTTGTCCGTGCGTTTCACACACGGCTATTCACAGGTAAGCCCTCCGGGCTGTTTCTTATCTTTCAGCTGCCCGTTTACAGGCAAGCCCTCCGGGCTTTTATAAATAAGGTTTATAAGACAGCTGCCATCTTTACCCCCTTTTTCAAAACAGCCGCATGTCATACCGAATTTTCAGACCTAAACTTAGGTCGCCGATGTGGAATGACAATTAATTAGTGTCTGTCTATGGTGTAAAACTTTTTTGATTAACGAATATCGATTAACCCCGTAGAAAAATTTTCAACGGGGTAAACGATTTTTGATTTTAGAAGTTAAGAGAAAATCAAATGATTATGCCAAACTTCGTAAATCATAAATCGTTAATCCTTGTTCTTAAATCAAAAAACGTGTTTAAGGTCTTATGTGCCTGAAAAATTCATAAACCTTTTAGATATCACTATATCAACAACTTACAAAACACTGTCATTAGTACGGAGCGTTGGCTGAGCGAGGTATCTATAGGCTTTTTATGGATAATGCCAGGCTAATCAACCGATTCATTTCTCGTAGAAGACGAATAATGATAGAATGTTATAAGCCCTGAAAAAGCCAGGCACTAGTTACTTTAACGGATTTACAATTGTCAGACTATTTTCGATTACCTGTCTGTCTCGCATATCTTCGGAATAAAGTGTCTTGCAATTACAAGACAATGCCGCCGAGATAATCAAAGAATCATAAAACGAATACTGGTATTTATCAGCTATTTGGCAAGCCCGTTCAATTGTAGCGGGATTATTTATATATATGTTAAAATTAGAACCAACTTCCGAAATAACGCTTTCAATATCTTTCCAATTTAATCCAAAGTTCTTGTTAAGCGTGTTTGAAAGTTCTGTTAAAACCTGTGTACTGATAAATGTATTCTTATTACTCGAAATATCTAAGGCTTTTTTCTGTTTAACCGGTTCGTCAACAGTATAACAATAGACAAGCACATTGGTATCAACAAAGTTATTATCGTTCATTTGCTTCATCTCTGTTGAATTTGAAACCTTTGGTACTTAAACCTGCAGCAGAAAATCTTTTTTGACTTTTGGTAGTATATATCACATCATCTTTAGGTTCATCAACGACAAAAGCAATTATCTCCAGCTTCTTACCGATATATTTATCAGGAATATTTAAAGACAGCAAGTTTTTTTCGGGTATGACAACTGTTCTAATCATAATCTTGAAGTAATAATTAAATATTTTACTTAATATTTACAAAAATACAAAAAACATCTTACACTTATCGTGAAGTTCTAAGCGTATTAAAATGTAATAAAGATTGATCCCGAAAAGTCAGGATTTCGCTAATGTTCAACTGGTAATCCCGGCTATTCGAGACTGCCTTGCCTTTTGCTCCTGCCGGCAATCACAACTAATTCA
>PUPC01000391.1 GCA_003553185.1 Planctomycetota bacterium
CGTGATCGGGATCGAGACCGCCGCACTGAGGATTTCTCCGACCGATTCGCCCCGTTTAGCGGGGACTTTCAAAACCCGTTCGGCGACGGCCCGCCGGATGGCCTGCTGGGGCGGGACGGGGAGGATACCCCTCGTGACCTGAGCGGCCGACCGTTGGGCGGCCTCGCCGGCGACCGCGCACGCCCTGACACGCCGGGCCTCACGGATGCAGAGCGTGAAGAGCGGCGCCAGGAAGAGGCCGTCAGCGCCAGCGACTGGGCCGCCGGGGCAGTGGCACAAGCCCAAGTCTTGTTCAATAACGGCGAATACGGAGCGGCACGCCGCACTCTGGCCGAGGTTGTTGCATCCCGACGGATCGGTCCGGCTGACAAGGCACCGGCCACCGAATTGCTGGATAAGATTGACGAACTCGGGGCAGATCACTTCTCGCAGGCACGCGACCTGCTGGCCGCAGGCAATCATGATGAGGCACGAGAGGTACTGACCCGGATCACCAGAGAATTTGCCGGCTGTCCTATCGCTCAACTCGCACGGCATAAGCGACTGGTCATGGATGAGGAGCCGCGGGTGGCTGCCGCCTGGCTGCTCAACCAGGCGAAAGAGTTCGCCGAACAGAAGCAGATGGATGTCGCACGACTTATGCTCAAAGAGGTCGTCGAGCACTACTCGGAAACAGACGCGGCCCGCTCGGCCAGGGCATTACTCGACCGCATAGAAGAACGGGAAGCTATGGCAGCGGTAACTCGCGAGCAGGAACTGAGCGCCCGCCGATGGCTGATTATCGGGGACATCCACGCCGCCAACGGTCGGCTCAATGCCGCGAGAGATAGTTACGAGCGAGTGCTCGAGGAGTTCGATGATACGCCGTTCGCCGATTCTGCGCGAGAGAAAATCAGCGCCCTGAGGGAAGGGGGCAGGTAACCTCAGTGCAGCGATTGATTATATTCTCTCTACTGGTGCTGATGGTAGCCGCTTCCGGCTTACTCTATGCCGAGGAGGCGGAGCAGGAAAGCACGACGCTCCAGCTTAGCGCGGAATACATTGATTTCGACCCGCAGAAGGGCGAGATATCCCTCGATAAAAACGTCCGCGTGGTCAGAGAACTGGGAGAAGAAACTCTCACGATCACCTGCGACAAATTGAACGGTAAGCTGCAAGATGGGGAGCTGAGCGACGTCGAGGCGATCGGAAACGTGAAGCTCGACACCGGCCAACTCTCGGCCACCGGCACTCGGGCGGTCTTCGACTTCGAGGAGAACATTATTCGGCTTTACGGCACCGAGGATGAATGGGCCACCGCGTCATCGGAGGGAGTCAACAGCCGCGGGCCGGAGATCATTTTTAACATCGAGACTCAGAAGGTGACCTTGCCAGAAGGCGGGGTAACCGACATCGACACATCGAGGCGGCCCGGAACCCAAGGCGATTAGCCCGCCTCTATCCCCGACATTATCCTTTCACCGTTTTGCCCAACCGGATGGCGGCATCCGCGGGGAGATTTCCTCGACAGTCAGAGGTGTATCGGTGAGAGGCCTGGACTTTCAGCGGGTGCGTCGCAGGTCGGTTACCCCTGTGTAGCGAGCGTTTCGCGGACGACCTCTTCGATGGTGCTCTCGCCGTCGAAAATCTTGAGCAAGCCGGACTCGCGCATTGTCCGCATTCCTTCTTCTCGGGCAAGGTCGCGCATTGCCTGGGTCGACGCCTTGGCCATGATCAGCTCTCGCATCCGTTCACTGATCCGCATGATCTCGAAAATGGCGGTCCTGCCCTTGTAGCCGGTATTGTTGCAATTGGGGCATCCGGCGCCGTAGTAGAACTTGCGGCCTTCGATCTCTTCCGGGGTCAACTTGAGCTGTTCGAGCATCTCTTCATCGGGCTCATATTCGCGCTTGCAGCCGGTGCAGATGCTGCGGACCAGCCGCTGGGCCACAACCATTTCGAGTGTGGCGCAGAGGAGGAACGGCTCGACGGGCATGTCGATCAGCCGGGTGATCGCGCTGGGGGCATCGTTGGTGTGAAGTGTGGTCAGCACAAGGTGGCCGGTGAGCGACGCCTGGATCGCGATCTGCGCCGTCTCGAGGTCACGGGTCTCGCCGACGAGAATCTTGTCGGGGTCCTGCCGGAGGATCGATCGGAGGCAGGCGGCGAACGTCGTCCCGATGGCCTCATTGATCTGGACCTGGATGATCCCGGCGAGGTCGTACTCGACGGGGTCCTCGGTCGTGATGATCTTCAAGCCCGTGTCGTTGGCGTAGTTCAGTGCGGAATACAGAGTGGTGGTCTTTCCGCTACCGGTAGGCCCTGTTACCAGGACGATGCCGTGCGGTTTGTCCATGATGGTTTTGACCGTCTCCAACTCATCGCCCCGGAGCCCGATTCGGTCCAGGTCGAGGGCGACGACACTCCGGTCGAGCACACGCATCACCACGCTTTCGCCGAAGAGGGTGGGGAGTGTGGAGACACGGAGGTCGACCGGGTTTCCGCTGATCACGAGTTCGATTCGGCCGTCCTGGGGCAGGCGGGTCTCGGCGATATCAAGGTCGGCCATTACCTTGATGCGCGATACGACGGCCAAGGCCAGGTGACGTGGAGGCGGAATCATTTCGTACAACACCCCGTCCACCCGGTATCGCACTTTGAATTCCTCTTCGAAGGGCTCGAAGTGGATGTCGCTCGATTGATCCTTGATCGCCTGAAGCAGGATCAGGTTGAGCAGCTTGATGACCGGTGCGGACATCGCCATTTCCTGGAGTTGTTCCAGGTCGTAGCTGCGGGATGAATCGGAGTACTCAAGTTCGAACGCCTCGCGGGCCTGGTCGATCTCTCCAACAATCTCATCGACTGACTCACGCCGGTCGGCGTAGAATCGTTCGATGGCATCGTCGACGGCGGATTCACTGCTGACCGCGCCCTTGACCTCGCAGTCCAGCATCATCCGGAGGTCGTCCAGGGCGTTCATGTTGAGGGGATCGGCCATTGCCACGGTCAGTGTGTCATCCTCGAACGACACCGGAACGATGCGATATATTTTGGCCAGTGACGGCCCTACTTTCTCCAGTAGTTCAGGGCCGATGGTGTCGATACTCTGGAGGTTGATAACGCCCATACCCGCCTGTTGGGCGAGGGCGTTGACCACGTCATCCTCGGCAGCATACCCGAGCTGAACTAACATCTGGCCCAAGGCGCCGCCTTCGGTCCGGGCTCGGTCGAGCGCTTCCTTCACTTGTTTTTCGGTGACGATCCCGTTTTCCACCAGGATCTCGCCGATACGCTTTCTAGTACCTGTTGAGAAGTCAGCCGTCTTACCCATAGGCCTTCCTGTTATCTCCTGTGTCTACTTTTTCGAGCCGGCTATCATCTTGACTTTTTTCTCCAGATCTGCCGGGTGCTGTGCATTCTTCATCATTTCGGCGAAGGATATATCCCCGTTCATGTATAGCTGAAAAAGATGGTTGTCCAGTTTGATCATCCCCATCTGCTCGCCTGTCTCGATGACTGAGTCGATCTTGAACGTTTCGTTCTTTCGGATCATGTTGCGAACGGACGGTC
>PUPC01000072.1 GCA_003553185.1 Planctomycetota bacterium
CCTCGGCCAGGGCGGGATATGCGGCGAAGATGGCGACGAGCAGGACGGGGGCGGCCTTCGCGACGATTTTCATTGGACTGTCCTCGCAATCATGCTGGTTATTCCGCTTTCGGGTTCGCGACGCGACCGATGAACAGGATGCTGTCGGTCTCGTTGTCGCGGATGAGGAACAGGAACGGGTGGTCGGCCCGGAACACGGGTGGGTCGCCGATGGAGCGGAAGCCAACAACAGCGACCCTACCGGTTGCAGCGGCCTCGGTGCCCCTTTCGTTCACGTCGACGAACGCCTTGTGGACGACGGCCCGGATGGGGTCGCCCCGGCCGGACATCCCGGAGAAGTCGGCATTCCTGCTGAACGCATCCCGCATCCCCATTGCGCTCAGCACGTCTTTCAAGCTGAACTCGCTGGTCATGGTGAACCGGGGCAGGTAGAGCCGCACCTCGCGTCTTCGCATGCCGCCGGTCCAGTCCTCCAGCGACTCGGGGCTGAGTTTCGCCTCGAGGGCGGGCAGGTCGCCGACCTTTCGGGGCAGGAGGACGAACATCGACAGCCGGTCGGCCTCGTAGGGCAGCTCGATGATCTGGCAGTCGTCGTTCTCACCGTACTGGAAGAGTTTTTTCTGGTACATCATGGGCACGTCGATCTTCTCGCCGTCGGCCAGGGTGAACGGCTTGTCCTCCGTGGCATTCACGCGAAACTGGTGTGTGGGTTTCCAGTCGGCCTTGAAGTAGATGGCGTTGGTGAGGACGAGGACGGTCAGCGAGTCAATCGCCCTCGCCTGGATGATGTCCCTGATGCGGTTGTTCGTCTGCTCCGCGACCCAGGCGTTGATGTCTCGCGCTGCCTGTTCGGCTGCCCGCTGGAAATCGACGTTTTTCAGTCCGGCCCCGTAACTCTCCTCCACCATCTCGGTGAAGGCGTCGAGGAACTCGTAGCCGGACTGGCCCCACAAGGCGTTGGCGACCATCAGTTCGTAGGAGTCGCCGTCGCCCGCCGTGTTCAGGTCACCGACGAGGGCGCCCATCGCCCGGTGCAGGACCTCGTCGGGCGCCGTGAAATGGAGCGTCTCGGCCATCTGCTCGGCGGTCTCGCCGCGTGCGCCGGCGTAGGTCATCGCCAGCGCGGTCGATATGCTGTATGGCGAGAAGAACAGGTTGCCCTCGGCCTCACGCAGTTTCGCGTAGAGGTCCCAGGCGAACTGGTTGTTGCCGCGCACCACCTCGGCCTGGGGGCCGGGCGCGGCCGGCTCCTCGGCCAACGCGGGATATGCGGCGAAGATGGCGACGAGCAGGACGGGGGCGGCCTTCGCGGCGATTTTCATTGGACTGTCCTCGCAATAATGCGGGTTATTCCGCTTTCGGGTTCGCGACGCGACCGATGAACAGGATGCTGTCGGTCTCGTTGTCGCGGATGAGGAACAGGAACGGGTGGTCGGCCCGGAAAGTGACCGGGGGCGGGCCGACGCTGGTGATGCCCACGACGACGCCCGTGGCGGCTGCCGCCTCGGTGCCCTCTTCGTTCACGTCGACGAACGCCTTGTGGACGACGGACTGGATGAAGAGCTCGCGGGTGCCGTCCATGCCGGAGAAGTCGGCCTGACGGGGGGCGAACGCATCGCTCATGCCCATCGCGGCGAGCGTTCCGCTCAAGCTGAACTCGCTGGTCATGGTGAACCGGGGCAGGTAGAGCTGCACCTCGCGGCTCCGCATACCGCGGGTCCAGTTCTCCAGCGATTCGGGGCTGAGTTTCGCCTCGAGGGCGGGCAGGTCGCCGACCTCCCGGGGCAACAGGACGAGCATCGACAGGTCGTCGCCCTCGTAGGGCAGCTCGATGATCTGGCAGTCGTCGTTTTCGGCGTACCGGAAGTCCTCTTTCTGGTACATCATGGGCACGTCGACTTTCTCGCCGTCGGCCAGTGTGAACGGCTTGTCCTCCGTGGCGTCCTCGTCGAACTGGTGGGCCCAGTCGCCCTTGAAGTAGATGGCGTTGGTGAGGACCAGGCGGGTCAGCGGGTCGATCGCTCCCTCCTGGATAAGGTCCTGGATGCGGTTGTTCGTCTGCTCTGCGACCCAGGCGTTGATGGCTTGTGCTGCCTGTTCGGCTGCCTGCTGGAAATCGACGTTTTTCAGCCCGGCTCGATAGCTTTCAGTGACCAGGTCGGTGTATTCGTCGCGGAATTCGTAGCCGCTCTGGGCCCAGAGTGCGTTGGCGACGGCGAGTTCATACGGTCCTTCCTCGCCCGCCTTGTTCAGGACATCGATGAGGGCGCCCATCGCACGGTGCAGGTCTTCGTTCGGCGCGGTGAAGTGGAGCGTCTCGGCCATCTGCTCGGCGGTCCGACCGCGTGCACCGGCGTAGGTCATCGCCAGCGCGGTCGATATGCTGTATGGCGACAAGAACAGGTTGCCGGGCTCCTCGCGGAGCCGGGCGTACAGATCGGTGGCGAACTGATTATTCCCTGCCACGACCTCTCCCTTCGCGTTGTCTTCGTCGGCCCGGACGGGCGCCGCTGTTGCCGCAGTCAACGAAACCGTGAGTAAAACGAGAATCAGGCGCTTGAGCATGGGCATGCCTCCTTCCACAAGGTTTGTGTCCGACGGTCGGGCCGACGGCGCGGCCTGCCCGTCCGTCGCATCAAGACAGCTTCCAACTTATTAGACGCGCTCCATCCTCAACAGTTCCCGATTTTTCGCGATAAATTCGAGCCCCGCCGATTACTCGCTGATGGCGAGGTTTACGACGGTCCCGTCTTCCTGGGCGTTGATGTTCACCACGAGCCGCCGGTCTCCTTTCAGATAGCTGCGGTTCGCCACGCCCCCCATCTGGTGTTCCGCCTCCAATTCCCAGCCGTCGGCCTTTGCTTTCTCTTCGTAGGCCTCAAGGACGTTGGTGGCCTCGTCCCCGGTTCGCAGGGCCACGACCATCCGGCCCCCATCCCTGCTCGAGTGGGTAATGGCGGCGCCCTCGTAGATATGCACATCGTCGGGGAAACCGTCGGGGAGAGACGCGCTGCCGAAAATACCATACTCGCCCTCGGCGTCGCCCTCGTCTCCGTTATCGGCCCTCTCGACCGCTTCCTTCGCTCTTTCCTCGACCTGTTCCATAAGCCCGTTTTCGCCACATCCCGAGATCGCCACGGCAACCGCCAGGCACATCGCCAAGAATAAATGTTTCATCTGACCGCCTCCTTCCATCGGAAGAATGTCCCACCGCTTTTTGTCAACTCCCACCGAACACATTATGATGCAGTACGGACGATTTGCAAGCACTTATTCCGATGGTTCGTGAATTCTTGGGCCCGCCGGTTCCCCGGCCGGGCCGAGGCGTATATAATGTGGCCTCATTGAACCTGTTTCTCGAGGAGCAGACATATGACGGACCGGCTGGACGGTGCCAGGGCGATGCTTCGCCGCTTCAAGGGGAATGACTATGTGTTCGGGCTGGACTGTCTGGGTCGGGTCGGGCCGCTGACGGCGGAGCTGGCAGACAGTGCCGCCGTGGTGGTCGGCGGTTGGGGGAAAGACTGGGGCGAACGGGTCCACCGGGCGGTTCGACGGTCGCTGGCTGTGGCGGGCGTCGAGGTCGCGGGCGAACTCATACCGGGCTCGAGCCCGAACGCCCCGCGCTCGGACGTGCTCCGCGTGAAGGAAGAGATAGCCGACCGCCACGCCGGCTGCGTACTGGTCGTCGGCTCGGGTAGCACCATCGACGCTGCCAAATGCGCCGCGGCGATGGCGCTCCTGGGCGACGCCCATCCCGAGTTCGACGAGTACTTCGGCGTGGGAAGGGTCTCGCAAATGCTCGAGGTCGAGCAGCGGAAAATGCCGCCGCTCGTCGCGGTCCAACTCGCCGCCAGTTCGGCCGCACACCTGACGAAATACTCGAACATCACCGACCCCGAGACCGCCCAGAAAAAGCTCATCGTCGATGAGGCCGTCGTGCCCGACCGGGCACTATTCGACTACGCGGTCACCACGACGATGCCGAGGGAGATGACCGCCGACGGCGGGCTCGATGGCATCGCCCACTCGCTCGAAGTCCTGTACGGAGCGACAGGCCGGGCGCTGGAGAGCGTGTCGCCGATCGCTCTCCTTTCCATCGCCCTGATCGTGCGGAACCTGAAGGCCGCCTGTGACGACCCCGAAAACCTGGACGCCCGGGAGGCGCTCGGCCTGGGCACCGACCTCGGCGGATATGCGATCATGGTCGGCGGGACGAACGGCGGGCACCTCACCAGCTTCAGCTTGGTTGACGTGCTCCCACACGGCCGGGCCTGCGGCGTTATGAACCCATACTACACCGTGTTCTTCGCCCCGGCCATCGAGCAGAAGCTGCGGGATGTCGCGGCCGTCTTCCGGGAGGCGGGATACCTGGAGATCGACCCGGACGACCTCGACGGGCGGGACCTCGGCGAGGCCGTAGCCGGAGCGATGATCGCACTCTCCGCCGACATCGGCCTGCCGACCACCCTGTCGGAAGTCGAGGGCTTTACCGACGAACACATCGAGCGAGCGTTGGCCGCGGCGAAGGACCCGCAGCTCGATATGAAGCTCCGGGCCATGCCCGTCCCGCTCGCGGCCGAGACCGTGGACAGGTACATGCGACCGATCCTCGAGGCGGCGAAGACCGGCGATTTCGGACGGATACGGAGCGCGACCTGATGCGAGCGAGATTCCGATACGGACGCGAAGAGGTCGAGGTGGACGTGCCGGACGGGGCCGAGGTCGTCGCTTCGTCCTTCCCTCCGCCGCCGGAGCCGGCCGACTCGACGGTCCGGTCGGCGGTGCGTGCCCCGGCCGAGGCCCCGCCGCTCAGGGAAGCGCTGGCCGTGCGGCGTCCGGGCGAGGTCGTCGTGGTGGTCTCCGATGCCACGCGGCCGATCCCTTATGCGGACTTCCTGCCGGGCCTCTTGGCCGAGATCGAGGAGGCCGGAGTGGCCCGCGACGACATCCTCATCCTTGTTGCGACCGGGATGCATCGCCCGACCACCCCGGAAGAACGGGACGAGATGTTCGGCGACGAGGTGGTCGGCCGTTACCGGATAGAGGACCACCGGGCCGACGCCGAGGGGGAACTGGTCGAGTTGCCGACACCGAGCCGGTCGGGGGCGCGAATACGATTGAACCGCCGGTTCGTCGAGGCCGGGTTCCGGCTGATTACCGGGCTTGTCGAGCCGCACTTCGTGGCCGGGTTCTCCGGCGGGCGCAAGGCCATATGCCCCGGCCTGGCCGATCTGGATACAATCCGCATCTTCCACGGCCCGGCGTTCCTCGCCGACCGAGCGGCGACCAACGGTCGGCTGGCCGGGAACCCGCTCCACGAGGAGGCGCTCGACATCGCCAGGAAGGCGGCGGTCGACTTCTCTCTCAACCTCGTGCTCGACGGGGATCGGAGGATCGTGGCCGCGTTCGCGGGCGAGCTCGATGCGGCCCACCGGGACGCCTGCCGATTCACCGCCGCGGCCGCCTGCCGGGAGGTCCGGCGCCCGGCCGACGTGGTGGTCACATCGAGCGGCGGCTACCCGCTCGACGCCACGTTCTACCAGTGCGTCAAGGGGATGGTCTCGTGCCTGCCGGCGGTCCGACCCGGCGGACAGATCATCGCGTTCGGCGGCTGCTCGGAGGGGGTCGGCAGCCCGCAGTATGCGGCCCTGATGGAGCGCTATGCCGGGCGGTGGTCCGAATTTCTCCGGGACATCCACTCTGGCGAGCCATTCGTCCGGGAGCAGTGGCAGTTGCAGATCCAATGCCGGGCGCTGGCCAAGGTGGGGGAAGAGAACCTGCATTTCCTGACCGACGGGCTGGACGCCAGGATGCTCGGCCGGCTGTCCGTCACCCCCCACTCGGTGCGGCCGGGCGAAGTCGAGCCGGCGCTGCAGGAGCTCGTGGAGCGCTTCACCGGCGAGCGCACTCACGTCGCCGTCTTCCCCGAGGGGCCATACTGCGCCGCCGTGTGAGGCATCCGTCAGTTTGACCGCGCCCGTCGCAGCGGCTAGAATACCGCACCTTGCAACAGCCCGATCAGCCGGCCCACTGCCGGCCCGGCTTTGCGTGTGCAACACCGTTGCATCAACGTCCCGACGCCGTCTCGACATACACGGATACCGCCCCGCGAACCGATCTGGCAGGCCGCACCGGACTACCGTGCAACAGGAGGAGCCGATGCCCGACCTTCGAGTGTTCGAGACAGAAGAAGAGCGGGAAAGAGCCAGAATGTCGTTTGACCGGCTGCTGGCAGACCGTGAGGCCGATATCGAACGCCAACTGGACGCCGCCGTCGCCGAGCTGAACTCTGCCGAGGATGTCGCCCGGTGGCAGCAGAATGTCCGGGAGGACCTGGCTGACCTGCTGGGCAAGTTTCCCGCAAAAAGGCCCCTGCGACCGTGCGTGGTGGGCAAGATCGAGCGCCGCGACATCGTCATCGAGAAGGTCCTGATCGAGAGCCGACCGCGCTACTACGTCACCGCCAACCTGTACATCCCCCGCGAAAAGCCGCTGCCCACACCGGGCGTGCTCGTCCCCTGCGGCCACACCGTACAGGGGAAGGCGACCGACGGATACCACTCCGCCGGGATGGGCCTCGCTCTGAAGGGCTACGTGGCGATGGTCTATGATCCGACCGGCCAGGGCGAACGCTCGGAATGCTACAACCCGAAGACCCGTCGGCATATCGTCCATCCGGAAGTGTCTCAACACCATTACACGGGCAAGCCGCTGTTCTTCACCAACCTGACCCTGGCCGGATGGCGGACGTGGGACGGGCTTCGATGCGTCGATTACCTGGCCTCCCGCGACGAGGTAGACACCGACCGGCTGGCCGTGATGGGCAACTCGGGCGGCGGGGCGATGACCATGCTCATCTCCTGCGTGGACGAGCGGATCAGGGCCTGCGCCGCCTCACATCCCGGCGGGAGCATGGAGAACACACATCTCCGCGGGCGACGTCCGCCGGACCGGCGGCTCTACTCGCTGATGGCACCCCGTCCGTGCCGGATCATCGTCGGCGACGCCTCGGGCGAAGAGGCCAACCATCGGCAGAAGATCGACCTGATGAAGCCGTTCTACGAGGCCTGCGGCTGCCCCGATCGGCTGGAACTGGTACTCGTCGATGGCAAGCACGACCTGCAACTTCCCAAGCGCGCCGCCTCGTACGAATGGCTGGGGCGGTGGCTCGACCACCACGACCCAACCCCCGAGGAGCCGACGTTCCGCCGGATATCCGAGAAACGCCTCAACTGCACGCGGACCGGGCAGGTGCTCGGCTCGATCAAACGGACGAGGACCATGCAGCAGATCAACGCCGCCCGGGTGGAAAAACTGGCACCCAAGCGGAAGGCGGGCAAAACTCCGGGGGCACTCGCCAGCCAGTTGAACGCACTCCGAAAGCGGGTCCGCAAGCGCACCTGCTTCCGGGCCGAGACGAGCGAGTTAAACATTCGCGTCGTGGGCACGGCCGAGCTCGACGGCGTCGCGGTCGAGCGGCTCGTGTTCGAGAGCGAGCCGGGGATCCCCATCCCGGCGCTCCTGTTCCGGCCCGACAACTGCCCGCCCGAGGCCCCGGTGGTCGTCCATACCGACGAGGGCGGGAAGCCGCAATCGACCGACGAGCGGACCCTGCCGGCCCGGCTGGCCCAAAGGGGCCTGCCGGTCCTGTCCATCGACGCCCGGGACACGGGCGAGACCTCGCTCTGCGAGATCGACCACAGCGATATGTTGCCGAAGACGGGCTGGAGCTGGCGGGACTTCAACGGGACGCGGTGGCGGCACGATCGGCTGGCGGTCCGGGCACTGAGCATCGACCGATCCCTGCCGAGTATGCGGGCGCTCGATGTCATCCGGGCCGTCGATCTCTGCGAGCAGCACGAGGGGCTGTCCGGGCGGCCGGTCCTGCTGGCGGGAGAGGGCACCGGCGGAATCTGGTCGATGCTGGCGGCTGCACTCGATGAGCGACCCGCGGGGACGGTCGCCATCAAGGCACTCGCCGCCTGGCGCCTGATCACCGACAACCCCGAGTACAACCAGTTCGGCCACAACTGGCTGCCCGGTGCCCTTCTCGATTTCGACATCCCGGACCTGCCCGCCCTGATCGCCCCTCGCCCCGTCCACGTGCTCGATCCGCTCGATCAGATGAGCCGTCGGATGACCGACCGGACCGCCCGCCGGACGTTCCGGTTCGCCCGGGATGTCTATCGCCAGAAAGGGGCCGCCGGAGCATTCCATGTCGGCCGGACGGGTGCCACGTACCCCTCGCTGGCGAAGTCGGTCCGGGAGCTCGCCGAACAGTTGCCGCCCCTCGCCGATGGACGGGTAAGTGTGCTTGACGGTCGGGCCGCTCAGGAGTAGTATAGCCGCAGAATCAGGCAGAATATTGGAGCCCCCCTTGCACGATTCAACTGAATCGGCACAGCCGCAAACCAACGCCCATGCCGACCTGCCCGAAACAGGGTCGGAGCACGGTGCGCAGCAGATGACCGGCGGGCGATACCGGGTGACCCTCGATTCGTACAGCGGCCCGCTCGACCTGCTCCTGTACCTGATTCGCAAGCACGAAGTCGACATCGAGAACATCCCCATCGCGATCATCGCCGAGCAATACCAGCGTTACCTCGACCTGATGGCCCAGATCAACGTGAACGTGGCCGGTGAATTCCTGGTGATGGCATCGACCCTGATGGAGATCAAATCCCGGATGCTCCTGCCGCGCGAGGAGGACCTGGACGAGGACGAGGGCGACCCGCGCGACGAGCTGGTCCAGCAGTTGCTCGAGTATCGCAAGTACAAGGATGCCGGGCGGGAACTCGGTGCCCGCGCCCGGCAGGCGGCCCTTCGATATCCAAGGCCCGGCCCCGAGGCGCTGCCCGACGACTTCCTGGAGGACGATGCCGCAGAAGACGAGCCGGCGGCCCTGGAGGGCATTGGGCTGTGGGAGCTGATCGACGCATTCGCACGGGTCGTGAGCCAGACGGAGCTGATGCCCGAGACACGGGTGCTCGAGCGGGAGCGGACGATCCACGAGTATCGGCGCGACCTGCTGGACCTGGTCGAAACGGAGGGCACGGTCCGGTTCTCCGAGTTGTTTCGCCGATGTCGGACCCGCGAGGACCTGATCGGCTCGTTCATCGCACTGCTCGAGCTGGTCCGGCTTCGGCGGCTGCAGCTCCAGCAGGCGGCACAGTTCAGCGAAATCTATGTCTGCCTCGCTGACGACACCGAAGCGGCCCGCGAACACGAGCGGATCGTCGAGGACGAGGCGGCCCTGGCACCTGTGCACCGTACACCGGAGCCGGACGGGCCGGTGATGGTCCCCGAGCCGAATGTCCTGGAGGAGATCGAGGAAGAAGACGCGGCTCTGGGCGGGGCTCGTAAGAGGATCGACGCGGCCATCGAACAGGTAGAATGGTTCCTCCAGGAGCATCACCGCCAGGTGCAGGAGCAGGCGGAACAGGAGGAGGGCGATGAGGACGAGTCAGCGGACGGCGATACGGATGAAAATAACTGATTGTAACTTAGAGGCGGGCTTGCGAACCGCCGATTATCCCGGTCCGAGGCGTCCGCCCGGCCGGGCAGCGAATGTATTCGCAGCGGCGGGTCCGAATCGTTCGGAGCGTCTGGGCATTGGCCCTCGTCGTAAAACCGATTTTTGCGTTATAAGCGGGGAAAGGGCAAAAAGATGCTGTTCTCTGCTTTGATTTATTCGTCCCCGTCTGGTATAATGAATGCCATGCTAGAGGCCATCCAGCGGGGGTTTGGAACGTATGGGGCAGGTACGGACTGTCCGGGCCTTTCCCCGCCCGAATTTGATTCCGGGAGGTTGTGAAATGAAACTGACGTGTGAGACAAAAGCGCTGGCTGACAGTCTGTCCCTGGTCGCATCTGTGGTGCCTACCCGCAGCCCCAGGCCGATCCTGTCAAACCTCAAGCTGGTGGCGAGCGACGGGACGCTCGAGATTCTGGCGACGGACCTCGAGGTGGCCATCCGCCGGGTCCTGCCCGACGTCACCGTCGAGGAACCGGGCGAGGTCCTGCTTCCCGCGGCGCAGGCCAGCAACATCACCCGAGAGGCGCCCGCCCAGTCGATCTCGCTGAGCACCGAGGACCAGACGTGCACCATCGCCTATACCGGGGCGACGTATGACCTGCCCTGCGACAATCCGGAGGACTTCCCCGACATCCCCACGTTCAACGAGAAGAACGCGGTCGAGGTCGAGGCGGCCGAGCTGAAGAAGATGATCGGCCGGACGAAATTCGCCGCCGCCAGCGAGCAGGCGCGGTTCGCCCTGAACGGGATTCTCTTCGCCCTGGACGGCGATTCGCTCCGGCTGGTGGCCACCGACGGACGTCGGCTCGCGCTGGCCGAGGGCAAGGCCACGAACAAGGCCAACATCTCGGCGGACCCGATTATGCCGACCAAGGCGATGGACCTTCTCGACCGGCTGATGGAAGACCCCGAAGAGCAGGTCCAGGTCGAGCTGGCCGAGAACCAGGTCCTGGCACAGAGCCGGGCGGGCACCGTTTGCACTCGCCTGGTCGAGGGCCACTTCCCCAACTACGAGGAAGTGATCCCCAAGGACAGCGACAAGACCTTGAAGATAGCGGGTACCAAACTGCTGTCGGCGATCCGCCGGGCCGCCCTGATTACCACCGACGAGTCCCGGTCCATCCGCTTCGCCCTCCAGAAGGACGCCCTGACGGTGAACACCCAAACCCTCGAGGGCAGGCGGGCGTCGGTCGAGGCCGACTCGGTGAGCTACGAGGGCGAGCCGCTCAAAATCGCCTTCAACCCGGACTTCTTCTCCGAGATGCTCCGCGTGATCGGCGACGAGGAAGTCGAGGTCCGCTTCCTGGACAGCACCAGCGCCGCCCTCGCCAGGGTAGGATCGGATTACCAGTACGTGGTGATGCCGGTCCAACTCCAGGAGAGTTGATGATGGGCCGAGGCAGGGAACCGGAAGCGGTGGGCAACGTGCTGGACCGGTTTCTGCGGGTGTCGGGCATGAAGGCCCAGCTGCGCAGTTCGGCTGTCTACGGCGGTTGGCCGGAGGTGGCGGGCCCCGAGGCGGCCCAACACAGCCGGGTCGTCGGGTACAAGGACGGCACCCTGCACGTCGAGGTCGACTCCGCCCCCTGGCTCCAGATGTTATCGACGTTCCGTAAGCAAGAGCTTATCGCGGCAGCCAACCAGGTGATGAACGGGGTCCGAGTCAAAGACATTCGGTTCACCATCGGATCTTCCCCATCAAGCAGAGAAGGGACAACGTGACAGCAGAGAAACCCCAGACATATACGGCAAAAAATATCAAGGTGCTGCCGGGTATCGAGGGCGTGCGCAAGCGCCCCGCGATGTACATCGGCGACACAAACGTTCGCGGCCTCCATCACATGGTCGAGGAGGTGGTCGCCAACTCGATTGACGAGGCCGTCGCCGGGCACTGCAATCGGCTCACTGTCTCCCTCAACCTGGACGGGAGCGTGACCGTCTCGGACGATGGGCGCGGCATCCCCGTGGACACGCACAAGACGGAGAACAAGCCGGCGGTGGAGGTGATTCTGACCACCCTGCACGCCGGCGGCAAGTTCGACCACTCCAGCTACAAAGTCGCCGCCGGGCTGCACGGCGTCGGGGTCTCCTGCGTCAATGCACTCAGCGAGTGGCTCGAGGTCGAGATCAAGCGCGACGGACGCGTCTACCACCAGGAGTACGAACGAGGAATCACGCAGTCCGAACTCAAGGTGCTGGGAAAGGCGAAAGGCGCCGGGACCAAGATCACCTTCAAGCCCGACCCCGACATCTTCGAGGTCACCGAGTTCGACTATGACCGGATCTCCGGCCGGCTGCGGGAACTGGCCTTCCTCAACAAGGGCCTCCACATCACCGTCAGCCAGGAGGGAGAAGACAAGGCAGACGAGTTTTGTTACGAAGGCGGGCTCGCCGAGTTCGTCGAGCACCTCAACGAGGGGAAGAACACGCTGCATCCGAAGGTCATCTATTTCGAGAAGGAAGAGGCGGACGTTCGGATCGAGCTGGCCTTACAATATACCGACGCCTACGCCGAGCTGATGCTCTCGTTCGCCAATAACATCCACACCCACGACGGCGGCACACACCTCAGCGGCCTCAAGTCGGCCCTCACCCGCACATTCAACAACTACGCCCGGAACCAGGACCTGCTGAAGAAGGGCAAGGCCCCGTCGGGCGACGACATCCGCGAGGGTCTGACCGCGGTGCTCAGCGTGATGCTGCCCGAGCCCCAGTTCGAGGCACAGTCCAAGAACAAACTGAACAACCCCGAGATCGAGGGCATCGTCGAATCCTCGGTGAACACCTTGCTCGGCACCTTCCTCGAAGAGAACCCCTCGGTCGCAAAGAACGTGGTCAAAAAGGCGATCCAAGCGGCCCAGGCCCGCGAGGCCGCCCGCAAGGCACGAGAGCTCACCCGCCGCAAGGGTGTGCTAAGCTCCGGCAACCTCCCGCTCAAGCTGGCCGACTGCTCCTCGAAGAACATCGATGTCACCGAACTGTTCATCGTCGAGGGCCAATCGGCGGGCGGGAACGCAAAACAGTGCCGCGACAGCACCTTCCAGGCGGTCCTCCCCCTCCAGGGCAAAATCCTGAACGTGGAGAAAGCTCGGATCGACAAGATGCTGAACTTCAAGGAGATCAGCTACCTGATCAGCGCCCTGGGGACGGGCATCGGGAAGGACGACTTTCACCCGGAAAAGGCACGCTACGGCAAGATCATCATCATGACCGACGCCGACGTGGACGGGCTCCACATCCGCACCCTGCTGCTCACCTTCTTCTTCCGGCACATGCGGGAACTGATCGAACGGGGCTGGATCTATATCGCCCAGCCGCCCCTCTACGGAGTGAAACGAAAACGGGCGAAGATGGAATACTTCCTCGATGACGACGCGTTCCGCAAGGCCTTGCTCGCTTCCGGGACGGAGGGCGTCACCCTGGCGGTCGCCGGGAATGGGATCGAGCTGACCGGGGCGAAGCTCCGCCGGTTCGTAAAAGTCCTGATGGCTCTCGAACGCCACGCCCGCGTCCTCCGCCACCACGGGGTCGCGTTCGGGGACATGCTCAAGGAGTGGCGAGAGACCGGGCGAATGCCCATGTTCCGCATTACCATCGACGGCGAGCGGATTCTCGCCTACTCCCAGAAGGAAGTCGACGAGATCATCGACCGGGCGGAGCAGGAGCGCGGCCGCGAACTCGCGGTCAAAACGAACGGCGAGCAGGGCGAGATCGAGGGCGAGCTCGACGTGGTCGAACTGCACGAGATCGTCGATATCAAGAAAAACTTCGAATACATCGACAAATCGAATCTCGACATCGCCGACTACTTCCCGGAAGAAGTGGCCGAGGGTGAAGAACCGGACCCCAAATTCTCCGTGGTCGCCAACGGCAACAGTATCGGGCTGTACTCCCTCTCGGAGATACCCGCCGCCGTCCGAAAACTCGGCGAACAGGGCATGCAGATTCAACGATACAAGGGGCTGGGGGAGATGAATCCCGACCAATTGCACCAGACCGCGATGAACCCCGAAACGCGGTCGCTGCTGCGGGTCACCATCGAGGACGCGGCCGAGACCGATCGACTGTTCACTCTCCTGATGGGCGACCAGGTCAAGCCACGACGCGAGTTCATCCAGAAGCACGCCCTCGAAGTCAGCCACCTCGACATCTGATGGGCCGGCCGGGTTCACCGCCCAACCCGGGGCGAAACAAGCAAGCCGCGACTTCCGTCTGTAATGCCCCGGCCGGTTGTCGCCCTTTCTCCGCCCGGCTATAATCGCCGCCGTCCTACAAAGCCCCTGCACAGGAAAGGACCGTTCATAGGTGAGATCGACACTCGAGAGATGCCTTGCAGACCTGGAGGCCCGGCTGGACGACGAGGTCGAGTCGCAACTCCACCGGGAATGGACGGCGTTCACCGACGGCGAGTTCGAGGGCGACATCTTCAGCCCGCGTCGAGCCCGCCCCATACCGCCGGGCGTCGAATGGCCCGCCGTCCGGATTAACCAGGCACTCGACGACTTCGACATGATGGCCCTGCAGCAGTTCGGAGCCTGCTCGCAGAAGCTGGCCGACGGGACCGGCGAGCTGCTCGGTGTGCGCAGCAACTACGGGACCAGCATCATCCCTTCCCTGTTCGGCGTCGAGCTGTTCATCATGGACGATGAGGCCAACACCCTGCCCACCTCGCGGCCCATCGCCGACACCGGGCGAATCGAGGAGTTGACCGAGGCCGGCGCCCCCTGCCTGCACCGGTCACTCGGTGCGAAGACGCTGGAGATGGCCGAGCGGTTCGAGGCCATCCGCCGGGCTTATCCAGAGATCGGCCGCTATGTCCACCACTATCATCCCGACCTGCAGGGGCCGATGGACATCGTCGAGGTGCTCTGGGGCAGCGAACTGTTCCCCGACCTGTACGACCGGCCCGAGCTGGTCAAGGCACTGCTCGAACTTGTCACCGAGACCTACGAGCGGTTCCTCCGCGCCTGGGTCGACATCGTACCCTGGGAGGAAGGCCACCAGGTCCACTGGCGGATGATGCATGCCGGTCGGATCATGCTGCGCGACGACTCGGCGATGAACCTGTCGCCCGAAATGTTCGACGAGTTCATCGCCCCTTACGATCAACGGCTGCTGGATGCGTTCGGCGGCGGAGCCATCCATTTCTGCGGGCGCGGCGACCATTACATCGAGTCGGTGAGCGAGATGGACGGGCTGCATGCCGTCGCCATGTCACAGCCCGAGTACAACGATATGGAAGTCATCTATCGGCATACCGTTGACCTGGGAATCAAACTGATCGGCCTGGACCGAAGGACCGCAGAGGCGGCGCTCGAGCAAGGGCGCGACCTCCACGGCTGTGTGCATTGCCGGTGAGCGCCGCAACCGGCTGTTGTGTTAGACGTTATTCGCAAGTGCCCATATTCTGTTCGAAAGGCAGAGGTTGACTATGAAAGAGAAACTGGCGATCAACGGGGGACCGATGGCGGTCCCCGAGGGGACGATCAAGCCCTGGCCGCCCATCGACGAGTCCGACCGCCGAATGGTACTCGACTCCATCGACGGCGGCAGCCACGCCTTCGGCCCCAATTGCAAGGCGTTCCAGGAAGAGTTCGCGGCCTGGAACGGGAACCGGTTCGCGATCACTACCAACTCCGGCACCGCCGCCCTGCACATGGCGGTCGCCGCCTGCGGCTGCGGCGTGGGCGACGAAGTTATCGTGCCCGCCTACTCCTGGTCGTCGTCGGCCACCTGCGTCCTCCACCACAACGTCGTCCCGGTCTTCGTGGACATCGACTGGGATACGATGAACATCGACGTGACAAAGATCGAGGCGGCGGTCACCGAACGGACGAAGGCGATCATCGTCGTCCACCTGCACGGGCTGGCGGTAGATATGGATGCGGTCAACGCCATCGCAACCAAACACGGCCTGAAGGTCATCGAGGACGCCTGCCAGGCCCACGGCGCCACCTTCCGCGGCAAGAAGACCGGGACGCTCGGCGACTGCGCCGCGTTCAGCTTCAACCAGAATAAATGCCTGTGCGCGGGCGAGGGCGGGATGTTCGTGACCGACGACGAAGCCCTGTTCGAGAACGCCAAACAGCTCTGGTCGTTCGGCGAGACACGGACGCCGCTCGAAGACCGGGACTACCACGCATACGCCCTCGGCTGGATGTATCGCAACAGCGACCTGCCCGCGGCCTTCGGCCGGGCGCAACTGCGGAAACTGGACGGTTACGTCGCCCGGCAGCGCGAGAACGCCGAGCGGCTGACCGAACGCCTGGCCGACGTGCCACACCTCATCCTGCCCACGGAGCCGGAAGGCCACGGGCACAACTGGTACAACTACACTGTGCGGTTCGACATGAAGGCACTCGGCCACGCCGATGATGACGCCGGCTTCCGCGACCGGATCGTCGCGGCGTTGAAGGCGGAAGGCATACCGACGGCACTGTGGCAGAAGTATCCGCTCCCCGCGATGACCGTGTTCCAGGCGAAGAACGGGTACGGGCACGGCTGCCCCTGGGATTGCCCGCACTCGGGGCCGGTGGACTACTCGCCCGAACAGTTCGCCACCGCCCGAAAACACGCCGACCGGCACGCCTGCCTGGTCGTACCGCTTCGGGCACCGAACGGCCCGGAGGTCGCCGAACTCGTCGCCGATGGGTTCGACAAGGTGATGGCCAACGTCGAAGCTCTCAACCCGGACGAATAGGTTTTATCAGACCGATAGGACTTATTGTTCTCGTCCGGGCAGGGTTACTTTCCGCTTCCGACGACCGCCCGATGCAGCCGGAACGTCTCGGCGGCCAGATCGGAGATTCGTACGCGGTGGTATCCGGCGACGCCGGTCTCCAGCGTGTCGTTCAGCGGTCCGGTCCACTCGCTCGGCAGGTTCGCGGCCCCGAGCATCATCCCAGCGATCGAGCCGACGGTCGCCCCGTTGCAGTCGGTGTCGAAGCAGGCCTGCACGGCGGTGCCGACCGCCTCGCCGAAGTCGTTCTCGCCCCATAGCAGCCCCATCGCGACGATCTCGGCGTTGCTGATGGTGTGGACCCAGTGGTGGCGGTTCGCCTCGTCCCAGCGGAGGTGAATGTCCGCCTCCATCTCCTCGGCGGGCAGGCCCTCCCGGTAGGCGTCCATCACTCCGCGTACCGCCTCGGTCAGGCGGCAGTTTTCGGGTATCTGGGCCAGTCCGACTTCGATCCCCTCGGCCGGGTCGTCGAGAGCTGGTGCCGCGGCCAGCATCGCGGCCACCCACATCTCGCCATAGATCCCGTTCTTCACGTGGCTGATCGACGCATCGCGCCAGGCGAGTTCGGCCGCCAGAGCCGGGCGACCGGCGGCGACGTACCCGAAGAAGTCGGCCCGAATCTGGGCCCCGATCCACTCGCGGCACGGGTTCATGTGCGTCGCCGAGCGCGGCGGCTTGATCGCGTTCACCATGTTCCGATAGGCGATGTTCTCCGCCGTGCATACATGGTTGTAGGGGATGTTGTTCAGCCAGAAATCGCCGACATCCTCGGGGGAGAAGTCGCGCCCGTGCTGCTTGATGAGCGCCAGCCCGGTCACCGTGTAGTTGGTGTCGTCGTCCTCCGGCATGCACCCGGCGTCGAAGGGAATCCTCAGGCGTTTCCGGCGGCGAGCGCCGATCCCGCAATGGCGGAAGGTCGAGTCGGGGGCATCGGGCGAGATATAGGCGCGAAGCGGAGACTGGTGGGTCGCCTCGAGGTAGGGCCAGAGCTGATCGCTGCGGATGCCCTCGACCGGCTTACCCAGCAGGCAGCCGGCGCATCGGCCCAGCCAGGCCCCGTACAGCCGGTCGGTCAACTCCTCGTCGCTCAGCCCCAACTGGAAGCGCCGCCGTCCCCTGGGCCGTTCGCGTATAATATCCTGCAACTCCGACGGCTCGTCATACGGGTAATCATCGACGATCGGAAGCTGTTGGGCCCGAAGGAGGAAATCGCCGGCCTCGGCCTGGACGCCCGGGTCCGTCATGTCGGCGTCCTTGAGCCGTTCAAACTCGGCTCGGACCGACGCGGTATCGCGCCCCTCGTCGTCGAGCTGTTCCAGCTCGCAGGCGAAGTTCTGTTTTTCGAAGGGGATCGGGACGTTGCGCATGGCGTTCTCCAGGCAGAGCGATTGTCAATGTCCGGATTATAGATGCCGGCAGGGGCGGATCAACAGCCGCCGGCTCACAGCCGATGGGTCTTGAGCTTGCGGTAGAGCGTGGCGCGGTCGATCTCGAGCATGCCGGCCGCCTGCTCTTTATTCCCGTTCGAGGCGTCGAGCGCTTTTTGCAGCATCTGGCGTTCCAGGTATCGGATGGCCGTGCCCAGCGGGGTGATCTCGGACGGTCGGGTGTCCTCGGCGGCATGCATCGCCTCGTCGGCCGCGTTGGCCAGGTCAACGCTGTTGACGAACTCGGCCGCCAGGTGCTCGGGTCCGATCTCCGGCCCGTCGGCGAACGTGACGGCGCACTCGATGGCGTTCTCGAGTTGGCGGATATTCCCCGGCCAGTCGGCATTGGCGAGCAGGGTCGCGGCGGTCTCGCTTATGGCCGGGGGTCGCCGCCGGAACCGCCGGGCGTGTTTGCGGGCGAAATGCTCGGCAAGCAGCGGGATGTCCTCCCGCCGTTCGCTCAGCGGGGGGATGTGCAGCGGGACCACGTTCAGTCGATAGTAAAGGTCCTCGCGGAACTGGCCCTCGCCGACCAGTTCGTCCAGCCGGTGGTTGGTCGCCGAGATAACGCGGACATCGACCCGGCGCACCTCGGTGCTGCCCACCGGTCGCACGGTGCGTTCCTGCAGGCATCGGAGGAGCTTCTGCTGGGTGGCCAGGGTCATCTGTGCCACCTCGTCGAGGAAGAGCGTCCCCCCGTCCGCCGCCTCGATCAGTCCGAGCTTGCCGGCGTCGGCACCGGTGAACGCCCCCTTAAGGTGCCCGAACAGCTCGCTCTGCAAGAGCGTTTCGGTCAGGGCGCCACAATCGACCGGCACGAACGGCCCGTCCCGGCGCCCGCTGGTCTGGTGGATGGCGCGGGCGGCGAGTTCCTTGCCTGTGCCGCTCTCGCCGTAGACCATCACCGTCGAATCGGTCGGCCCGATCTGCTCGATCAGTTGGTAGAGCCGGCACATGGCAGGGCTCCGGCCAATCATCCCCCCGAAATCGCCGCCCTGTTCCTGCACGTGGTTCTGGTCGTGCGATTGCACGATCTGGGAGACGCGCTCGATCAGGCCGGGCACGTCCAGCGGTTTGGGGATGTAGTCGGTGGCCCCCTGCTTGATCGCATCGACCGCCGAGTCAATCGTGCCGAACCCGGTGATAATGATGACGTCCGGAGAGCCGGCCGTCGACCGGGCCGCTTCGAGCACGGCGAACCCGTCCACGTCGTCCATCACCACGTCGGTAATCACCACCGCGTAGTCCCGCTCAGAAAGCATCCGAAGGGCCTCCCGGCCGCCCAGAGCAGTATCGACCTCGTGCCCGGCCGAGGCAAGGGCATGGCCGAGCATCTCGGCGATCCGGGGTTCATCATCGACGACAAGAATCCGGCTCATCAGAGTGCGCTCTCCGTAACAACGTCGCGGCGTTCACGGGTGAACAGTATAACATAGTACCATTCGCTTCGAAAGCGATAATCCGCCCGCGTGCCGGCAGGGTGCGCCGACATCTTTCCGCCGACGTTGACCGGCCCCCGGGGAGGTCATAGAATACATCGGTCCTAGAAATATATTATTGTTGGGAGACCGGTATGAAGTTCAATCCGTTATCCGAGAAAGCCCGGCGTACCGAGCCGCCGCCGATCTCGTGGCTGATGAGTGCCCGGCTCGCCAATCCCGACCTGATCTCGCTGGCTGCCGGCTTCGTCGATCAGGACTCACTGCCCACCGTGGACGCCTTCGCCCTCTGTCGCACCATACTCGAAGACATTCCCCGCGGGCAAGCCGCCCTCCAGTACGGCACGACGATCGGGCTGCCCACACTCCGCGAAAGTATCCTCGACCGGCTGACCGGGGAAGCGGGCCTGGCGCCCGACCGACAGGGGCTGACCCCCGGCCACGTGGTCGTGACCACCGGTTCCCAGTCGCTCCTCTACCTGGTGACCGGGGTGCTGGTCGACCCGGGCGACGTGGTCATCATCGGCGACCCATCCTACTTCGTCTACATGGGCATCCTCGCCAGCGTTGGGGCGGACGTCCGGGGCGTACCCGTGGACGAGAACGGGATGCGCATCGACGCGCTCGAAGGCGTGATCGACCAACTGCGCGAGGAAGGCAAGCTGGACCGGCTGAAGCTCATCTACGTGGTCTCGTATTTCCAGAACCCCAGCGGGCTGAGCTTGTCTCTCGAGCGGCGCCAGGCACTCGTCCGGTTGGCCCGGGAGGTCCGGGACGAATCGCCGGTGTTCGTGCTGGAGGACGGCGCGTACCGGGAACTGAATTATTCAGGCCCCGCTATATCGCCCATCAAGGCCTTCGACCGCGACAACGATCTGGTCGCATACGCGGGCACGTTCTGCAAGTCGTTCTCGGCCGGGCTCAAGACCGGATACGGCCTGCTGCCCGACCTGCTGCTCGAGCCGGTCCTGAACGAGAAGGGCAACCTGGACTTCGGATCGCCCAACTTCAATCAGTGCATCCTCGACGAGGCGATCCGGAGCGGCCTGTACGACCGCCACGTCGAGAAAGTGCGCCAGAGCTATCAGTCCAAGCTGGGCCTGGCCTGCGACGCGCTCGACGAGCATATGCCCGATGGAGTGCAATGGGTCGAGCCGCAGGGCGGCCTGTATATCTGGCTGATGCTCCCGCCGGCCGTCAACACCGGAGCAAAGGGGGAACTGTTCAGACGAGCGACCGATCACGGCGTGTTGTACGTGCCCGGCGAATACTGCTTCTACCCCGAGCCGGACCGCGAAAAACCGAAAAACTGCATTCGGCTGAGCTACGGCAGCGAATCGCCCGACAACGTCCGCGAGGGCATACGACGGCTGGGACAGGCGATCACCGAAACGCTTTCATAGTGAACGTGCCCGCTCAATCGGCACGATGTATCGCACGAAAAGGCCTTCCAGTTCAGGCGTCGCATTGACGGCCCTGCCAGTAAATTGAAAGTCGTACGCATTCAGGGTTCGGCGTAACCACGAGAAATGGCGCCAGGTGGCCCGACTGGTCGACGACGCCCGGGAGGTCGCAACGCCCGTTATCGCGCAGCGAGGGCGACGTATGATTGAACGTCGTCCCCCATTTCGGCCAGATTATTGTTTGACTGGCCGGGCAATGGACCGTACACTTGTTATAATAGGTACAGGGCCCCCTGTCAGGAGACGCCATGAAGATCGGGATACTGTCCGACTCGCACGACAATGTGCCGATGGTCGATGCGGCGGTCGCCGCGTTCAGGGAACGGGGCGTGGAACGCGTCATCCACGCGGGTGATTTCGTGGCCCCGTTCTCGGCCAAACGTCTGTCCGCACTCGACGTCCCGATCATCGCCGTCTTCGGCAACTGCGACGGCGAGCACACGGTCCTGTCCGAGGTGCTGCCGGGCATCGTGTCCGGCGCCCGACACGAGACGATCGACGGCAAGCGGTTCGTGATCGTGCATGCCGCCGCGTGGCTGAGCGACGAGGACCGCCGGGCTGCCGAGGTGATCGTCTGCGGGCACACACACGAGGCGCGAATCGACGATTCCGGGCCGCTGCTGATCAACCCCGGAGAGTGCGGCGGGTGGGTTACCGGGCGAGCCACCGCCGCGTTACTCGATACCGAGACGATGTCGCCCGAACTGATCGAGTTGAACTCATGATAAGACAGATCGACAAACCGCTGGCCCTGGTGGCCGCGCTGGCGTTCGTGTTCGGCGCGGGATGCGTGACAAGAACCATCTCGGTCCACTCCGACCCACCCGGCGCCCGAGTCTATCTCGACGGCGAAGACATCGGCCAGACCCCGGTGGTCGGCCACCGGTTCGAGTTCTACGGCGTGCGCGAGTTCGTGCTCGTCAAGCCGGGCCACGAGGTGGAGCGCCGCACGGTGAACATCAGGACGCCCTGGTACAGCATGTTCCCCATCGACATCGTGACCGAACTCCTGCTGCCCATCCCCATCCGGGACGACCGGTTTTACCACTTTGACCTGCCGCACACCGAGCGGGCCGAGGTCACTTCGGTGATGCGCAACGCCCACCAGACGCGGCAGGAGGCGCGGACCCGCATCGGGGCCGCCCGCGAGCGGGCCCGATACCGCCCGCCCGCGTACGTGATCAAGGACGCGGAGAAGCCGTTCATCCTCTGGGCGCCGTGGGTCGGCCCGCCGCGCGTAGAACCCGAAGACGAGGAAGAGGTGCCGATAGAACCGTGATGAAACGTCTGCTCATAACAACGCTCGTCGTGGTCCCCATGCTGATGACAGCCGCGTTCGCCGACGAGCCGGCGGCCGGCGAGGCCCCGCCCCGGCTGCGCCCCTTTCGACCCGCCTTCGTCGACCGGCCGAGGATGAAGATCACCCTCGAGGACACGGCGCTCAACCGAATCCTGGCGACGGTGCGCGACGATTCGGTCGACATCGAGACCCGGGTCGACGCAATCTCCACCCTGGCACTCGCCGACGCGAAGGAAGGGGTCGCCCCACTGATCCACATCATCGAGCGGCAGGACCAGACCGTGGTGAAGCTCGCCGCCGTCTGGGCGCTCGGAGAGCTGGGCGACCCGATGGCGATCCCGGCACTGCTCCGCCTGCACCGACAGGCGAGCGGGTCACGTCCCTCGCTCCGATATGACGGCACCGTCGAGTTCCCCGGGATCGGAGCCGAGCTGACCGCGCTCGAACTCATCGAGTACACGATCGGCCGGCTGGGCGTGCTGCAATTGAGCCGATTTGTCCGCTTGCTCTCATCTCCCGGCGACTCTTATCACGCCGCATCCGACACCTTCATCGGCCAGCAGCGTTCGGCCCTCGCCGTGATCGTCTGTGTGGGCGACCGCGACCCGGCGGCCACCGAGGCCCTGATCACCGTCGCCAAGAGCCCCGAAGGGGCCTATCCGCCCGATTTTCGCGAGACTGCCCTTCTGGGCCTCGCCCGCATCCTCGTCGCCCGGACCGAGGAGTTCCGGCCGGTCCGAGCCCGGGACCCCGTCTCGGACCAAATCCTCAACATCCTCACCGAGCAGGTCGTCGAGATGGAACCGGGCGATATGCGCAAACAGATCGCCGCCACGCTGCGGAACACCAACCCCGTCCGCGCGGTCACCCGTCTCACCCACCGATTCGTCGACGATTCCTCGGAGACGGTCCGGATGCGGGCCATCGAGGTGCTCGGCCTGATGCGAACACGAGAGGCCGTCGAGGTGCTCGTTTGGGCGCTCCGCAGGGAGGAGAACCCGGCACTTCGGTGGCGGGCCGCGTGGGGGCTGGGCCAGACCGGGCACTCCCAGTTGGCCCTGGATGAACTGACCAAAGCTCTGGATGACGACTCGCCGCGCGTCCGCCGGGCGGCCCTCGAGGCGATCGGCCACATCGGGGGGGACCGGGCCGTCGAACTGGTCAGCCCGGCGGCCAACAGCGAGGACCCGGTCACCAGGGCGTCGGTCGCCCAGGCACTCGGCCGATCCGGGGACAAGGCCGCCATCGAGCCCCTGCTCGAGCTGGCGGGCGACGAACACGGCGGCGTCCGGGCGGCCGCAATCGCTTCGCTCGGCGCGCTGCCCAGCACCGAAAGCTTGCGAGCCATCGCCAAAGCGGCCGAGGACGAGGACCGGACGGTGCGGCGGACCGCGCTCCACGTCCTGTCGCGCCTGAATCTGCCCGCCGCCTACGCCGCGCTGTTCGGGATGCTGGACGACGCCGACCGCAACATCCGGTCCGATGCGCGGCACGCCCTTTACATTGGCCGGGCACGCCACCGCGACGCGTTCAGGCGGGCGCAGGTGGCGGTCATCCGCAGCCGAACCCATCCCGGCACCGCCCAGGCGTGCAACTTCGTGGAAAGAACAAGTGACGGCGAGGTCATCGAGGCGCTTCGAGCCGCCACCGAGGACGCCCGCCCGTCGGTCCGGGCCGCCGCTCATCGCGCCTTGCGGAGAACGGGCTCCCAGTGACCCACTCGATACCGAACGGTGCCGACATGGCACTCTGGATTATGCTACACGGTTGCTCGGCCCCTTTGACAGCCGGGGGTACAAGTCTATAATTATTCAGCGTAGTGCATGATGGTTTGAGGTGTGGAGGCCATGCGGCAATGGCACCAGGTATGAGAAGCTCGGACGGCCAGGCCGTCAATCACGAATTGAATACGGGCAATGGGAGCTTGCCCCCTTTGGCCCAGACACCGCTTTCGGCTCTCCCTGCGGCCCCCCCGCGCCGTATCGTTTTCTTCGCCAAACGCCATCGCTACACGAAAGCGACCCGCCAATACATCCGCGCGTTCAAGCAGAACGGGTACCAGGTGTTCTGGTTTCATTGGGCCAAGATTCGGGGACTGCTCGGCTCGCGAATCGGCTTGGCATATATCCGCCGGAAGCTGAACCGGATCTCTCCCGACATGGTCCTGGTTTATAAGCTGGACGCTCCGTCGAGCATCTTGCAGGACACGCCCGGCGAGGTCCCACTGGTGATATTCTATGAGGACCTGTTCGCCGAGTGCGATCCGGAGGTGCTGGACGCCGTCCGGCGTTGCTCGACGGTCTTCACAACGGCGCGGGGCGACGTGCCGGCTTTCCGGGATGCCGGGGTAAAGGATGCCCGATACATCCGAACCGGGTGTGATGACAAAGAGCATTATCCGGTGGCGGCATCGCCCCGGTTCGCAGGCGATGTTGCGTTCATCGGTCGGGGCTGGCTGCAGAATCGACGGGAACTGATCAGTAGCAGAATCGACCTGATCCGCGCCATTGCCGAGGAGTTCGACATTCAGCTCTACGGCAAAGGATGGGAGCAAGCACTCGGCCGGCAGCCGGGGAAACGAGAGGTCTATGTCCGACACTACCGCAGTATCTGTTCATCGTCGAAAATAGTGCTCGGGATCGACAAGTCTGACGACATCGATCTGTACTTCTCGAACCGGACGTGGCTGACTCTCGGCTGCGGCGGCTTCCTGCTGACCCGATACGTCCCGAACCTGGAAGAGTACTTCACGAACCACCGCCACCTCGTGTGGTTCCATTCCAAGGAAGAGTGCCTCGAACTGATCGACCACTACCTGCCCCGCGAGGATGAACGACAGGCGATCGCCGAAGCCGGTCACGATTACGTGCACACCTATCATACCACTCGCCATTTTGCGTCGGAACTGGGGAACGCAGTCCTTGGGGAATCGCGGTAAGGTGAGCGATGATGCCCGGGACAATCGATATTCGCCTGAATTGACGAGGCGGTTGAGCATCTGCGTCCAGGCGCTCTTGTTCGGGTACATCATAGCGATCAGGGTGGGTGTTGCCAGATCAGGTTTTGGGTACACCGTCGCCGGTACGGCTGCGGCGTGTGCCCTGGTGACGGCGTGGTTTCGCCGCGGCGAGCGCCCTGCTGCCTCGATCCGCCTGTGGTTTTCGGCTTTCCTTTTTGCCTTCCTGGCGGCGAACCTGCTGTCGCACGCCCTGGCGCCGGACCTTCCGGACGCCAGTCGGACAAGTCTGCGCACTCTCAATATCCCGACCGTTGCCCTGGCCGTGGCAGTCGCCCTCGGAGTCCCCGACAGGCGAACGGCGCGGCGACTGCTCATCGGAGTACTCATCCTGTTCGGCGGGTGGTGGGTCGGACAGGCCTTGCGACTCCCCTGGCAGGCCCGGGCATTTTCACATGGGCGCCTCGTAATGTGGGGGTGCCCCGTCGTCCTCGGACTCGAAATGGCCCTGCTCTCGTCGCTTTTCTTCGCCTATGCATCGTTCGCCGATCGTCGGTGGAAGATGCTGGCAGGGGCTGCAGCGGGAGTCCTGACAACGGGGCTTCTCGTCATGACCGGAACGCGCCTGGCTATTGCTGCCTGGGGGGTGATCATCGTTCCCGGCGTTCTTCTGACAGCCCCGTGGCTGAGGACCACTCGCCGGAAGCTCGCTCTCCTGGGCATCTGGTTCGCACTGACACTCCCGGCCGCCGGTCTGTACCTGGCGGTGAACCCCATTCGCATGGACGGTGCGGCCTTGGAAGGCCGGCGCGACCAGCTCGAGATCGGCGCCCGCAGCATTGCACGGGCACCGTGGGGCCGGAAGCTGATCGGGCACGGCCCATCTCGGCGAGTTTTCCCGGCCGTGGCCACTCGATACGAACTGCTGGACGACCAGGGGGAGCCCTTGGGTTATCGGCCTCCGCACGCTCACAACACGCTCCTTCAGGCCGCTATCGAGACCGGTGCCATCGGCGTTATCACCCTCGTCGCCGCCTGGTTCATCGCCCTGGCCGGCGTAGCTCGGCGGTTCCGGGCTGAGCGCGGGCTGGGGCGGGCCGCGATGCTCCCCGCCAGCCTTCTCATCGTGCTGTCCGCCACGATCACAATGAGCTTGATGGACCGCGGCTTCCAGACCAATGTGCCCGGCCAGCTTAGTTGGCTGCTGTTGGGGCTCGCCGTCGCCGTGGCGGCCACCCGTCCCCCTCGGGAAGAGATCGCTGCATAGACCGGGACCGCCGTCGACCTTGATTTGGCCGCTCGGGCGGATAGAATGACCTCTCCTGAACGGGGCGGGCGCATCCGCAGTATAGCTCACCGATCCGCCCAGCCCGACGACAGTTTTTGGGGCGTTCCGATGTCATATCTCAGGAAAAGAATTCGGGCCTGGAGGAAGAATCGGTCGGCGAACCTGCCCGGAATACTCTCGAAACTCCGAAAGGAGATCGTATGGAAAGTCCGGCCCGATGAGGCGGACATGCCGGTGTGCAACTCGGTGATAAACGCTTTCTTGAACTCCGGCGGCGACTTGGACACGGTGACGCAAAATATCCCCGACTGCCGGGTAGTAAAACTGAGCTACCGAAAGCTGATTATCCGCTGCGCCGAGAACGGCCGGCAGGTCTATTTCAAAATATTCTTCCCCGACTATTCGATCCGCTGGAAACGGGGCCTGAGGGTGTTCCCGACCCCCGCCGCACGAGAGGCCAAATGGATGGCCCGGGTCAGCGCCCTGGGGATCGACTGCTCCGAACTCCTGGGCGTGGGCGAGACGCCCTGGGCCAACCGGGCGAGCATCATCCAAAAGGTCTCCTACCTGATTACCAGCACACCGGAGGAGATCCGGCCGGTGGCGACACTGATGAAAGAAGGCCGCCTTACGCCCGAGCAGCGGCTGATGATCGCCGGGCGGGTGCTCGATATTGTCAATACCCTTCACGATAACAAGGTCGGACACCTGGACACCCTCCAGAAGACGAACGTCCTGTTCCAGCCGAGCACTGGAAACGTCCTGCTCTCGGACCTCGAACGGACGAGCCGCATGATGTTCATGCGGAAGAACCGCCGGAAGGTAAAAGATTTCCGCAACGTACACCGAACTCTCCAGTTTCTCAGCGTGGGACCTGTAAGCAGAGAAAGGACAGCATCATGAGCAGCGAGACACCGGAATATCAGGCCGCCCGGGCCTATCAGGACGAAAAGCTCGCGCGGCGGTATGACCACACACGGTATAAACAGGACAAGAAACGGCAGCTCCGCGACAAAAAGACCAAACAGGCCATCCTCAAGGCGATACGCCGCCTGGACGGAGTCGAGGAGGTGCTCGACCTGCCCTGCGGGACCGGCCGTTTCAGCCGCCTGCTGATGGACGCCGGCTACGAATACACCGGCTGCGACATATCTCAGCAGATGATCGATGTTGCGATCGAGAAGGTCGGCGAGGCGGAAAAAGACCGGTTCGTGCAGGCAAACGCCGAGCAGCTCCCGTTCGAGGACAACTCCTTCGATTGCGTCGTCTGCGTGCGGTTCCTCGGCCGCATCCCGCCCGGCCCCCGGTTGACCATCCTGAAGGAACTCCATCGAGTGTCGAGAAAATATCTACTGACCGCGACCGGCTATTTCCAAAAGAGCACCCCGTTGAATGAACGGATCGGGCGCCGGTTCCCCGACCTGTTCCCCAAGGCCGCCAAAAAGGCACAACGCCACGATGAGCTGCGGCGGGAACTGACCGAGGCGGGCTGGACCGACCACTTCTGGCTGCCATACAAGAGCCGCGGCCCCATCTCGACCACGAAAATGATCGGCGCATTTCACAAAGGAGAGCTATGAAGTTCGAACGAGACATCCCCGTGCGGCATGAGGTGGACGTATTCGTAGCAGGAGGCGGCCCGGCCGGCTGCGCCGCGGCCGTCGTCGCCGCCCGGCAGGGTCGGAGCGTCTTCCTGGCAGAGGCCCATTCCTGCCTGGGCGGCATGGGAACCGCCGGGCTGGTGCCCGCCTTCATGCAGTTCTCCGACGGCGAGAACTTCTGCGCCGCAGGCATCGGCGAAGAACTGCTGAACGCACTTCGGGACGCCGGGGGCACCGGCGCGCCGGAGAAGCTCAGCATCAACGCCGAGGTGTTCAAGCGGGTGTACGACGACTTCCTGCTCGATGCAGGCGTCGATTTCACGTTCCACACCGCCCTCATCGACGTGATAACGGACGACGACCGGGTGACCCACGCCGTCTGCGCCGCCAAGTCGGGCATCTTCGCCGTCGCAGCGAAGCAGTTCGTCGACGGGACCGGCGACGGCGACCTCGCCGTCTGGGCGGGGGCACCGTCCGAAAAGGGCGACGAAAACGGCGACCTGATGCCGGGCACGCACTGCTCGCTCTGGGCCTACATCGACTGGGACGAGGTGAGCAGCAAGCCCGCTCCGCCCAAGCGGGAAACAATCGCCCAAGCCATCGCAGACGGGGTCTTCTCGCAAGAGGACTACCACATGCCCGGCATCTGGCGGGTCGGCGAGAACGAGGGGGGCGGCAACATCGGCCACACGTTCGGAGTGGACAACACCGACGAGCGGTCGGTGACAGAAGCCCTGGTCAAGGGCCGGAAGCTGGTGCTCGAATACGAGCGGTACTACAAGGAGTATCGCAGCGGATACGAGAACATGAAGCTGATGGCGACCGGTTCGCTGCTCGGCATCCGCGAGACCCGCCGCATCATCGGCGACTATGTGCTCGATCTCGACGATTTCAAGAACCGGGCGACGTTCGACGACGAGATCGGGCGGTACTCCTACCCCGTCGATATCCACCCGATGCGACCGGGGGCCGAGGAGTTCGGCCGGTTCCGAGACGAATGGAAAACCCTGCGGTACAAGAAGGGCGAGAACTACGGCATCCCGTACCGGACACTCACCCCGCAGGGGCTCTCGAACGTGCTGGTCGCCGGGCGATGCATCAGCACCGACCGGCCGATGCAGGGATCGGTCCGGGTGATGCCCGGCTGCTACATCACCGGCCAGGCCGCCGGGATGGCCGCCGCCATCGCGATCGAGGAGGAGACCGACACCCGCGGTTTCCAGGTGGCGCGGCTGCGGGATCGGCTCAAAGACATCGGCGCCTTCCTGCCCTGACCTCGGGCCCGAGCGCATACAGGGCCGTCGGGCGGGCAGGACCGAGGAAGGAACGAGCGATGAGCCGAGCTGAAAACGGGCCGCTCTTCCACATCGACGCCCTGAAAAAGGTCTATCAGATGGGCGAGGTCGAGGTCGCCGCCCTGCGCCACATCGACCTCGAGCTGCCGGCCGGTCGGTTCATCGTGATCCTCGGCCCGTCGGGCTCGGGCAAGAGCACCCTGCTGAACATCATGGGGGGGATCGACACCCCGAGCGACGGCCGCGTCCTCTATCGCGGCGAGGACCTCGCGACCTACAGCGAACGGCGGCTCACCCGATACCGCCGCCACCACGTCGGCTTCGTCTTCCAGTTCTACAACCTCATCCCCAACCTGACCGCCGAAGAGAACGTCGAGATGGCCACCCAGATCAGCGACGACCCGATGGACGCCGCCGAATCGCTCGAACTGGTCGGGCTCGAAGAACGACGCACACACTTCCCCTCGCAGCTCTCCGGCGGCGAACAGCAGCGAGTGGCCATCGCTCGGGCCGTCGCCAAACGTCCGGACGTCCTGCTGTGTGACGAACCGACCGGGGCGCTCGACTATCCGACCGGCAAGGTGGTGCTCGACGTCCTGCAGCAGGTGAACCAGCAGACCGGGACCACCGTGATGACCATCACGCACAATGTCGCCATCGCCGGGATGGCCGACATCGTGGTGAAACTGATGGACGGAAAAGTCCGGGAGCGGACCGAGAACGAAGAGCCGATCCCGCCCAGCGAGTTGGAGTGGTGATGAAGACCCTCGACCGCAAGCTGCTGCGCGACCTGCACGGGTCCTGGGCACAAGCGATGGCCGTGAGCGCGGTCATAATGTGCGGCGTGACCGGGTTTGCCACCGTCTTTTCCGCACACCACTCGCTGGTCCTGACCCGCGACGCCTACTACGAGCAATACCGGTTCGGCGACTTCTGGGTCCCGCTGGAACGGGCCCCGCTCCGGGTGGTGGACCGGGTGGAGGCGCTGCCCGGCGTCGTGCGGGCCGAGGGCCGGATCGTGGAGGAGGTCAACCTCGATGTGCCCGGTTTCCGCGAGCCGCGAATCGGCCGGGTCATCTCTATGCCCGCCGAACGGGGGACCGCGATCAACGACATCCACATCGTCTCCGGCCGGTACTTCTCGCGGCGTGGTCGCAACGAGGTCATCGTGAACGACCAGTTCGCCCGGGAGAACCGCCTCCAGCCCGGCGACCATATTGAGGCGACGATGGCCGGCCGGCGCCACTCGCTCCGCATCGTCGCCACCGCACTCAGCCCCGAATACGTCTACATGATCCGCAGCGAGCGCGAGTTCGTCCCCGACCCCAAACGGTTCACCCCCCTCTGGCTGCACGCCGACTTCGCCGAGATGGCACTGGGGCGCCAGGGGGCGTGCAACGAGATCGTCGGGTTCCTCGATCCGACCGTCGACGTGGACAAGATGATGGACCGGCTGGAGAACCTGCTCGAGCCGTACGGGGCGCTGGCCGCCGTCCCGCGCAAAGACCAACTGAGCAACCGGTATCTGAGCGATGAGATCCGGGGGCTGCGGGTGGCCGCCCAAATCGTGCCCGTGTTCTTCCTGGGCATCGCCGCGATGATCCTCACCGCGATGCTGTATCGCGTGGTCCGGCGCGAACGGACCGCCATCGGTGTGCTCAAAGCATACGGCTACTCCAACGCGGCCATCGGCGGGCACTACCTCAAGTATGGGCTGATGATCTCGATGGCCGGGGGGGTGCTCGGCTTCCTCCTCGGCCACGCCCTGGGCCGGGGGATGATGGCGATGTTCGTCGAGTTCTTCCAGTTTCCCCTGCTCCGGCACCGATTCTATCCCGATGTACTCGCCCTGTCCCTCGCCATCAGTTTCGCCGCCGGTGTGTTCGGCTCGCTGTGGGCGGTGCGCGGGGTGTTGAAGATCGACCCGGCGGACGCAATGCGGCCGGCTCCTCCCCGCTCGGCACACAAGCTTCTCCTCGAGCGGATCGGCCTGCTCTGGCGGCAGACCACATTCATCCAGAAGATGGTCCTGCGGGACACATTCCGCTACAAGCTGCGGTCCGTCCTCACCGTGTTCGGAGTGATGTGCTCGGTCTCCCTGCTGCTCATGGGCTTCTTCTTCACCGACTCGATGCAGCATATGGTCGATTATCAGTTCGACGTGTTCATGCGGCAGGATGTACGGATCGGCCTGGAGCGGGAAATGGGCAAGGCCGCGTTCCTCGAAGCCCGACGGCTCCCCAACGTGCGCCGGGCCGAGCCGGTTCTCGAGTATCCGTTCACCCTGACCCACGGGCACCGAACGGAAGACGTGGTGGTCATCGGGGTGAGACCGGGTGATTACCTGATGGGGCTGGCTACCACCGACGGCCGGCGAATCGACGTGGGCAAGAGCGGCCTGGTCCTCTCTGAGCAGCTCGCCGAAAACCTCGGGCTCAAGGCCAACGACGTGGTCGAGTTGGAACCGCTCCGCGGGATCGTCGGACGACGGACGACGGCGAAAGTCAGGGACGTGAGCCAACAGTATCTCGGCATGGGCGCCTATATGAACATCAACGAACTCAGCCGCCTTCTCGAGGCGTCGTTCGCGGTGAACGCCGTGCTCGTGCGAACCGAATCGGACGACGGACAGGCGCTCAGCAGGCACCTTCAGGACTACCCCGCCGTGGCCACCGTCGAGATAACAGAGGAATCACGCCGGCAGCTCGAGGAGACCCTGGTCGAGCTGATGTCGGTTACCACGACCTTCATCGGCCTGTTCGCCGGGGTGATCGCGTTCGCCATCATATACAACACGACGTCCATCTCGCTCACCGAGCGGTCCCGCGAGCTCGGCTCGCTGAGGGTGCTGGGGTTCACCCTGGGCGAGATCCGGCGGATCGTCTTCGGGCAGAACGCCCTGCTCTCCGCAGTAGGCGTGGCCCTGGGGCTGCCGATGGGTGTGCTGATGTGCCGGGCGCTGACCGCGGCATACGCGACCGACTCGTATCGGCTGCCCTTTTACATCTCGCCGCGAACGTATTGGACGGCGGCAATCTACCTCGCGATATTCGTGACCGTGGCGAACCTGGCCGCCTGGCGGCGTATCAACCGGCTCAATATGGTCGAGGCATTGAAGAAAACGGAGTAACCGGTGAAAAAAGCTCTCAAATGGCTGTTGCTCGTTGTCCTGGTCGGCCTGGTCGTCGCGGCCCTGATGGTCCAGTGGCCCATCGAGGTCGAGGTGATCGAAGTACGGAAGGGGACCATCGAGGAGTCCGTGGTCGAAGAGGCCCGGACCCGCCTCGAGACCGATTTCCGGGTTTCGATGCCGGTGGACGGCCGGCTCCTGCGCATTGACCTGAAGGAAGGCGACAGGGTCGAGTCGGACGACGTGGTCGCCCGCATCGACCGGTTCGAGAGGGAGGAAAAGCTCTCGGGCCTGGAGGCAAGACAGGACGAGATCGAAGCGCTCATTGTGGGCGTGGACGTGGCCAAGCCGAAGGCGGAGGACATCGCGGCGGCCGCACTGGTGCGCGACGAGGCCCGGGCAAGATACGCCGCCGCTCAAAAAGCACACGAGACCAGCCGCATCAACCTCGAACAGGAAGAAGAGTTGTTCAAACGCAGACGAGAGCTCTTCCGGGAGGGAGCGATCACCGAGACCGAGTATATCGAGGCCGAAAGGACGATCCGGATGCTCCGGGCCGGACGCGAGGAGGCGGCCGAGACCGAGCAGGCGATGAAAAAATATGCCGAACGGTCACAAGTCGAACTCGAACGGCTGCGGGATTCGGTCGACGACAACGAATACCAGAGAGTCGCATACAAGGCACAGCTCGACCGGGTCCGCACCGAGATGGCCATCTTGCTCGACGAACTGGCGAAGTCCGAAATTCGGTCACCGGCGAGCGGGCCGGTGCTCGATGTCTTCCAGGAGGATGAGCAGGTGCTCCCCGCCGGAACCCCCCTGCTCAAGGTGGGCGACTTGGAGAGTATTCGCATCGAGGCGGATGTGCTGTCGGAGGACGTCGGCCGGATGGACATCGGCCAGGCGGTCGAGGTCTTCGGACCGGCCGTCGACGGGACCGTGATCGGCCAGATCGAGCGAATCTACCCGGCGGGCTTCAAGAAAATCTCCGCACTGGGCATCGAGGAGCAGCGGGTGCGCGTCATCATCGCCTTCGACCGCCAGGAGCTCCCGCTCCGGCCCGGCGTGCGAGTCGACGTGCGGTTCATCACCGACCGGGCCGAGGACGTCCTGGTGGTCCCGGAGCGGGCTCTGTTCATGATGGCCGGAGAGTGGCACGTCTTCGTCGCCCGGGACGGCGTCGCCGAACGAAGGGCCGTCGAGGTCGGGATCAGGAGCGATGAGGACGCGGAAATCCGCGCCGGGCTGGATGAAGGCGACCTGATCATCTACGATCCGCCACCGGAACTCGACGAAGGGGCCCGGATCAGGCCGAGAGAGGCAGTCGAGTAACAAGGCCCACACCCGGTCCGCGGTGTACGCATGGCGGTTTTTCGGGGGACGATGCGAGCGTTTGGCCTATTAGGGCGATATCTGGTTTGAGACGGGCGCCGGCCCGGGTATGGTTGCGATCAGAATCTCTGCAAGCGCGTGGAACCAGGCGCTCTCCTCGGTCTCCCTGGCCTCGGTGAGCTTTTCGCGGGCGACAGAGAGCCGGTCGAGGGCCAGCGCCCGCAGCCCGATGAAGAACGCCGCCTCGGTGTCTGTGATGTGGTCGGCGTGGGCGGATTGCCAGGAGTCGAATTCGTCCGTGGACGCGAGTTCGCTCATCAGTTGGGCGACGGCGCGGCCCTTCATGTCGGCATTCGGATGACGGCGAAGCTCCTGCCACACCTCGTCGGCCGCGTCGGTGTCGCCCATGGTGAGATGTATCGCGCCGGCGCGGATGAACCAGCCGGTTCCCTCGCCGGTGTCCTCGGGGGCGGTTCGGCCGGCCGTGGCAAAGGCGCTGGCCCCCTCGGCATAGGCCCCCGCGTCATAAAGCACCTCGGCTGCCGCGGCCCAGAGCCGGGCGGCCGACTCTTTATCGTCGCCCTGTGCCCGGGCGGCGTTGTGATAGGGGCGGACGGCGGCCTCGATATCGCCCTGCTGGATGAGCGCCCGTGCCGCCTGGCTCACGCTGCCCAGGATGTCTTCGTTGTCTGGGAATTGGGCCAGGCCCCGGCTCATCACAAGGACCAGCTCGGGGTTGTCGCTGGTCCAGGTCATGTCGTTGATCGCCGCGATGAATGGGGCGGCGAGGTGGGTGTCGGGGTAATCGTCGGCGAGTTGAACGAGGCGATTCGGCTGGCCCGCTCGGACGAAGCTGGTGGCAAGTTCGCCGGCCAGCCGGGCGAGTTCGTCCTCCCGCTCGGGCAGGTTCGCTCGGATGTGCTCGAGTGCGGCATATGCCTCGTCGGGGTCGTCCTCCTCGATCTGCTTGCGGGCCGCATCGAACAGGTAGCGAGCCAGCCCGTCGTCGCCGTATATGTCGAACAGCCGCCGGACCTCCGTATATTGGTTCGACTCAACGCAGGCGGCCATCAGCTGCCTCGCCGCTCCTGCAAGCCGCTGCCGGTCTTCTTCGAAGTGTTGGCAGGCCTCGTCGAACAGTTCGACGGCACCGCTCTGGTCGCCCGCAGCTGCCAGCTCGATGATCGCGTCGTTGTAGTGTCGGGCCAGCCCGCCGATCGGATAGGCCTGGCGAACGTTGCTCACCCGCTTGTACTGTCCGGCGGCCACAAACCGCCCGGCCAGTTCGAGAGCGGCCCGATCCATCCGGCGAGAGATCATGCCCTGCTCGTGGGAGAACCCGAGCAGCTCGAGGGCCGACCGATGGTTATGATCGTCCAGCGTGTCGGCCACCGCCAGCTCGAAGGCACGGGTGACCCCGAGATCGGGCAGGGCAAGAAACGCCCGCTGCATCTCGTCATAGCGTTTTTGCGAGGCCAGACCCCGGCAAATCTCGTTGAGGGCACTGGTGAACTCCCTGCGTTTCTTCTGGCCCACCGTCTCCCAATGGTCGCGCAGACGCGGCCGGTCGCCGTCGAAGCGGACATCCTCCATGATGCGGACGGCGGGGCTGAACGCGAGGTCTCCTGCGTACCGCGACAGGATCGCGGGGAACTTCCAGACCGAACCGGGCTTGAGCCGGTGCCCTGCGGCGGCGGCCCTGGCCAATTCCTCGGCGGCCTGATCGTAGCGGCCCAGGCGAACGAGCACGAAGAACTTGCGCTCCTGATTGTGGGCGATCAGCGGGGCATATTTCGGATCGAGAAGGCCGCTCGATTCCTCGAACCGCTTGTAATGCCCGAGCGCCTCTTTCAGCTTCTCTTCTCTGCCCTCGCTGAGCACCTCGGCGATCAGGCCGCGATGGTATTCGGCCAGCACGGAGATCGGCCGGCCGGCGTGCTTGTCGATCAGGTCCTCGTACTCGGCCAGCGCCTCCGACAGCAGGCCCTTGCTCAACATGTAATACTCGATGGCCTGTAATTTGTTCAGATGTTCGCCGAGGAACTCCTCGCGGCTGATGGTCACACGGTCGAAATGGACGGTCGCAGCCCAGGTGTCCAGCCCGAACCGAATCTCGCCGAGTTCCTGGAGCAGTGCCGGGTCCTCGTAGCGAAGCTCGTGGGTCTCGCCGTTGCCCGTCGCCTGGAAGATGAGCGTCGAGCCGCGGCGTTCGAGCCGGAAGCGGTAGGGGGTGTCCGGCTGAATGGGCGGGACCTCGACCTGGGCGAGAACCTGGCCGCGGCGAAGCAGCGAGAGATTGTGGCCGTCCCATTCGCCGTATCGGAACGCATAGCCCAGCCGCGGGTTCGGCCCGAGGAAGGAGTTGATTCGGGCCATATCGGAAGGAGTGCGGGCCTCGTACTCGATGATGATATTGCCCTGGAGCGTATGATCGAGCAGGACGTGGCTCGGTCCCCGCGTCTCCTCGGTGATGGTCAGTCGCCCGTCCTCGACCGACCAGGCATCGTGCGATGGAATCCAGTGATCGGCCAGGGTATCTCCGTCAAAGTCGTCCTCGAGGCGGGGCACCCATTCCGGCTCCTGCTCTTCCAGGGTAAGAAGCTGTTCGAGCCGGAGGCGGGCCGCCTCTTCCTGCTCCTCCCGGAGTGCAATCCGGCGCTGGTCCTGCTCTCTGATCACGGCGTAGATGATCATTCCAGAGACCAGCGACGCGATCAGGGCGATGGACAGCCCGACCAGCACGGTGGTCTTGTGCTTCCGCAGGTACTTGCCGGTTCGGCGGACGGGGCCGGCCGGCCTGGCGGTGATCATCTCGCCGGCCATATACCGGCGGATGTCGGCGCCCAGTTCGCCCATCTGCTGGTAACGCCGGGCTGGTTCCTTCTCCATCGCCTTGAGCACGATGGTCTGGATGTCGCGATGCAGCCGGTGGTTCAGCCGCCTGGGCGGCGTCGGCTCATCGTGGATGACCTTCATCACGATGTTCATCATCGTCTCGCCGGTGAACGGCGGGCGACCGGTCAGCATCTCGTACAGGACCGCGCCCAGAGAATAGACGTCCGAACGCCGGTCGATCCGGTCGTTCTCGCCCTGTGCCTGTTCGGGCGACATGTACGACGGCGTGCCGATCGTGGTGCCTGTGCGGGTGAACTTGGTGTCGGTGTCGAGCTGCTTGGCGAGCCCGAAGTCCATGATCTGGGGGCGGCCCTCCTGGTCGATCATGATGTTGCTCGGCTTGATGTCGCGGTGGATCACCCCCTGCTCGTGAGCGTACTGGAGGGCATCGGCCACATGGGAAGCGATCTCCAGCGCCCGACGCGGGGTCAGCTCCCGGCGGGCGATGAGGACATCGAGCGGCGTCCCCTCGATGAAGTCCATTGTGAAGAATCGTTTGCCCTTCTCGATCCCGACTTCGAAGATGGGGACGATGTTCGGGTGGCGGAGGCGGGCGGCGGCGCGGGCCTCCTTCTCGAACCGGACCACCTGTTCTTTCGAGGCGTGCTCCCCGGCGATCAGAACCTTCAGCGCGACCACCCGGCGCAGCGAGCGGTGACGGGCCTTGTACACCACTCCCATCGCCCCCCGCGAAATCTCGTCCAGGATCTCGTACCCGCCGATCGAGCGGCCGGAGAAGTCCGATTCGGCGGACGTGTCTGGGTCAGGAAGATGGGCACCGCCATCGGTCGTCCGGGAGGCCATCTCGGCGATCTGCGCCCGAATGTCGACCTCGGAGCTGCAATGGGGGCAGGTGCGGGGCTGGCCGGAGTCCGAGGAATTGGCATCAAAGGGGTCCTCGAACCTGTATCCGCATTTCTGGCAACTGATTCTCATCGCTCGCCTGCCGCTATCAAAATCCGTTGGCAGATTGTACCATCGCCGCCAGCGTTATCAAACAGTACCCGCTGAGAGAATGTAACGAAAATGGAGCTGGATAGTTTGTTTTTTCTGCGGGTCGGCTCAGAGTCCGCAAAAACTCCGTTCTGGAAGGCAACCGGGAAACCGGATATACTGTGCACGAAATTACCCTGGGGACGAGAAACAGGAGACGATGCATGGGCAAAACGGAAGTAAGCGTAATACCCTGCCTGGACATACAAGGTGGCAGGGTGGTGAAAGGCGTTCACTTTGTGGACCTCGTCGACGCCGGTGACCCGGTACAGGCGGCCCGGGCGTACTCGGAGGGCGGGGCCGATGAGATCGCGTTCCTCGACATCACCGCCACCGTGGAAGGGCGGAAGACCACCCTGGATGTCCTGCGCCGGGTGGCGGATGTCGTCGAGGTTCCGCTCGCCGTGGGCGGGGGGATCAAGACGCTCGACGATATCCGGAAGGTGCTCGACTGCGGCGTGAGCTCGGTCTCGATATCCAGCGCCGCATTCCGGCACCCCGAGATGGTCGCGGCCGCCGTCCGCGAATTCGGACCGGAAGCCGTCATCGTGGCTATCGACGCCGACCACAGCAGCGACTGCCCGTCGGGCCGCGAGGTGTATATCGACGGGGGCCGCACGGCGACCGGCCGGGACGCCGTCGAATTCGCGGAGACGATGGCCGACCTCGGCGTGGGCCGACTCCTGCCGACCAGCAAGAAGACCGACGGCACCCGCGACGGCTACGACATCGCCCTGACGCGGGGGATCGCCGACGCCACCGGACTGCCGGTCATCGCCAGCGGCGGGGCCGGGAAGCTCGAACACTTCCACGAGGCCGTGGTCGAAGGGCACGCCCGCGCCGTCCTCGCCGCTTCCGTGTTCCACTTCGGAGTGTTCTCCATACGGCAGGTAAAAGAGTATCTGGCGGCCCGCGGAGTCTAACGAACAGGCGGACCGAATACGGATTCTTGCTACGACATTGAGAGGGCCGGGCGACCGCGCTATACTTTGATCTGTCCGACCCTGATTCAAAAGGCCATCTTATGGTGCGCAAAGCCGAAACGCGACGGCTCCCCTTTGCCGAAGCCCGGGACACCCTGGGCGGCGTCAAAGATATAGCCAACGGCAACCGAAACAAGCTCTTCCCCGAGGACCGGGCCGCCCACGACTGGTACCGCTTCGTCCTGTCATTCCCCCCGCAACTCGTCAGGGAATACATCGGGCGGCTGGGCGTATCTTCTGCCTCCACCGTTCTCGATCCATTTTGCGGGACCGGGACCACGCTGGTCGAGTGCAAGAAGCACGGCGTCGCGAGCGTGGGCTTCGAGGCCCACCCGATGCCCGCGTTCGCCAGCCGAGTGAAGACAAACTGGGATGTTAATCCGAACGGTCTCCACGAATTTGCGAACCGGACGGCCGAGGCGGCCGAGAACCTGCTCGAACAGCAGGGGACAGAATGCCGACAACTTCCCCCCGAGGTCGAGAAGCTGCTCCTCAAAGGGTCCATCAGCCCGGTTCCGCTGCATAAATCACTCGTACTGCTCGAGTCCATCCGCAATCAGAACAGCCCCGTTTATGCCGACCACGCGCTTCTTGCACTGGCCAATGCTCTGGTCAACGATATCGGCAACCTCCATTTCGGTCCGGAAGTCGGTGTTCGTGGCGAGAAAGAGGACGTGCCCGCAGTCGCCATCTGGAAGCGAAATGTCTCCGATATGGTCTCTGATTTGGAGGCGCTGCAAGCGCGGAAGGGAACACTCGCCCGGGCGCACTACCATGATGCCCGAACGGGTTCGACCGAGCTCGAGATCGAGTCCATTGATGCCGTAATCACGTCTCCGCCTTATCCGAACGAAAAGGATTATACCCGAACAACCCGCTTGGAGACCGTGCTGCTTGGCCTCGTGAAGAGCCGGAAAGAACTTCGGGCGTTGAAACAGAAGCTTCTGCGTTCCAACACACGCAACGTTTACAAGGGCGACGACGACGATCGGTGGATCGAGTCGTTTCCGGAGATTCGGAAACTGGCGAAATCGATTGAAGATCGCCGGATTGAACTGGGAAAGACGAGCGGGTTCGAACGTCAATACCACCGAGTGGTCCGGCTCTATTTCGGCGGGATGGCCCGCCATTTCGCAGAATTGCGCAAACTGTTGCGCCCCGGAGCACGGCTGGCGTATGTCGTCGGGGACCAGGCATCCTTCCTGCAGGTGATGATCCGCACCGGCCGCATACTGGCAGAGATCGCCGAGTCGCTCGGCTACCAGGTCGAAGACATCGATCTCTTCCGCACCCGCCTGGCAACCGCCACCCAGGAGCAACTCCGCGAGGAGGTTCTGCTTCTCCGCTGGCCGGGGCGGTGAATATCCGAAAGGGGAACGACGGTAGCAAAAAAACAAGCTGATTATGACGCGATCATCACCCACGTGTTCGAGCGTCGATACGCCGGATCGCCCGGCCCCATCGAGTTCACGCGCGACGAGATCATTGGCGCGGCACAGGAACTCGGACTACCTAGACCCAAGAACATTGGGGACATTGTATATACATTCCGGTACCGGAAACAGCTTCCCGACTCCATAAAAGACACCACACCAAAGGGAAAAGAATGGGTTATCGAAGGGGCCGGATCCGGCAGATACAGATTCCGGCTGACCGAACTCGCTTGGATCACACCGCGGACGGATCTTCTGGCGACGAAGATTCCCGACGCTACGCCGGAGATTGTGGCGGCCCATGCCTTGTCAGACGAGCAGGCCCTGCTGGCCAAGATGCGCTACAACCGGCTGGTCGACATCTTCCTTGGGATCGCCGCCTGTTCCCTCCAGAATCATCTGCGGACGTATGTGGAAGAAATCGGCCAGATCGAAGTCGACGAGTTGTACGTCGGGGTCAACCGGAATGGTGTGCAATTTGTCATCCCTGTCCAGGCCAAGGGGAGCCGGGATCAAATCGGCGTTGTTCAAACGAAACAGGATATCGCGTGTTGCGCCCGGAAGTTCCCCCGCCTCGTCTGCCGACCCGTCGCAGCCCAGTTCGTCAGCGACGATATCGTTGCTATGTTCGAACTGACGCAGCAAGACGAGCAGGTCAAGGTTGTTAACGAGAAGCATTACAAGCTTGTGCCCGCCGACAGCATCAGCGACGCCGACATCAAACGATACCGCGAGATCACGCCCTCCGGCTGACAGTGTTTTTCGTCCTTGGTGTTCGACTCTCTTTCGGCGGAGTCCGAATCCGCAAGCGAAGTTGGCGTCTCCAATGCATTTGATCGGATTTCGCGAATTGGCTTGACAGCATTCCGGGCCAAATTTACAATGATAATCTTGTAGCCATCCACGACCTGTTCACCGAGGACGGTTTTGACCGGGAACCGGTCGGCAGGGATATGTCTGTTAATGAGGAGATGAGAAAGAATGGCTGTACCAAAGAGACGCACCTCCAGGGCACGCGGCCGTAAACGTCGGACGCACCAGACGCTTCGCCCCCCCAAACTGGTCCCGTGCCGCCACTGCCACCAGATGAACAAGTCGCACACGGTCTGTACCAATTGCGGCAGCTATGCCGGTCATGGGGTGGTGGTTTCTCCGGAAGAGGAGATTTAGCCGAATGCGGATCGCAGTCGACGCTATGGGCGGCGATGAGGCCCCCCGCGTCGTCGTGGAGGGAGCCGCCCAGGCGGCTGAAGAGTTCCCCGACGACGAGATCGTCCTGGTCGGCGATATCGAGCAGATCAAGGAACACCTCGGGCGCGCTCCCGAGGCCGGGCAACGGCTTCGGATCGAGCACGCGAATGCCGTGGTCGATATGGGCGAACTGCCCGTCGAGGCCCTCCGCCGAAAAGGCGACACCTCCATCTGGCGGTGTGCCGAACTCGCCAAGGAAGGAACGGTCGATGCCATCCTGTCCGCCGGCAACACCGGTGCCGCGGTGGCGGCGGCCACCCTGGCGATGGGCACGCTGGAGGGCATCCGGAAGCCGGGCATCGCCGCCCCCTTCCCGACCAACGCGGGCGGCGAGTGCGTCGTAATCGATCTGGGCGCGAACATCAAGCCCAAGCCCGAACACCTGCTCCACTACGGCCTGATGGCAGTCGAGTATGTCAAGGCCATCACCAGCAAGTCCAACCCCAGCATCGGCCTGCTCAGTATCGGGGCCGAGGACGCCAAGGGCAACGAGCTGGTGAAGGAGACGCACGCCCTGTTCAAGGCGTCGGACCTGAATTTTGCCGGGAACGTGGAAGGCCGGGATGTCTTCCACGGCGCGGCAGACGTCGTGGTCTGCGACGGGTTCACCGGCAACGTGATGTTGAAGGTCGCCGAGGGGGTGGCCGAGGCCATCGCCGGGACATTCCGTGCGGCGCTCCGCCGCAACCTGATGGCCCGCATCGGGGCGGCGTTCTGCCGCAAGACCTTTCGAGAGGTTTATGCCGAATGCAGCAGTTCGGCATACGGCGGAGCCCAGCTTCTCGGCGTCAACGGCATCTGCATCATTGCCCACGGGAGTTCCGACGCCGAGGCCATCTACAACGCGATCCGGGTGGGGGCCGACCTGTCGAAGAAGAACATCAACCGCCACATCACCCAGGCCGTACAAGCCCTCTCCAACCCGTCCGGCGTCAAAACCGCCGGGACCTAGCAGGACTGTTTATGTCCCCAAGAAAAACCTGTATCGCCGCCATGGGGTCTTATGTCCCCGAAGGCAGAATCACCAACGAAGACCTCGAACGGATGGTCGACACCAGCGACGAGTGGATCACCTCTCGGACCGGGATCAAGGAACGCCGCAAGGCCCCGCCCGACAAGTGCACCTCGGACCTGGCATACGAGGCGGCCAGCGTGGCGATCGACCGGGCCGGCATCTCGCCGGCAGACCTGGAAGCGGTCATCGTCTCCACCATCAGCCCCGACATGAACTTCCCCTCGACCGCCTGCTTCCTCCAGAAAAAACTGCGGTGCCTCAACGCCGCCTGCTGGGACATATCGGCCGCCTGCTCCGGCTTCCTCTACGCCCTGCGGAGCGGTCGGGCGCTCGTCGGCTCCGGCGACTGCGAGAACGTACTCATCGTCGGCTCCGAGTTCATGACCAAGATCACCAACTACGAGGACCGCTCGAGCTGCATCCTGTTCGGCGACGCCGCAGGGGCCGCCGTCCTGCAACCGTCCAACAGCCGCCGCGAAATCCTCGACATCTTCACCGCCAGCGACGGGTACAGCGAGGCAGCTATGTCCATGGTCCTCCGGTGCGGCGGGACACAAAGCCCCTTCTGCCAGGAGGCGCTGGACCGGAAAGAGCATTTGCAGGTGATACGCGGCCGCGAGGTCTATAAGTTCGCCATCACCAAGCTCACCGAGGTGATCACACAGGCCGCCGAGAGACAGGGCATCCCCGTCTCCGAGATCGACGCCATCATCCCCCATCAGGCCAACCTGCGCATCCTCCAGTCGGTCGCCAAACGACTCGATTACCCCGAGGAACGCTTCTTCATCAACCTCGACAAGTACGGCAACTCGTCCGCCGCATCCGTCCCACTCGCCCTCGACGAGGCCGACCGGCAGGGGTTCATCAAGGAGGGCGACCTGGTCGTACTCGCCGTCTTCGGAGGCGGCCTGACCTGGGCGTCCGCCACAATCCGGTGGTAAGTCAGGCCCGTGCCAGCACCGTCAACATAACCTTCACAACAGTCGGCGAACGCCAGCACAGGACGAACGACTCCTCGACGTCCGGGTAGCGGCGACGCTTCATCTCGATGTGATCGGGCACGAGCACAACCCGGTCAGTCCTGCTCAAACCGCCGAAACCGGCTGCGCAGTCCTGTCGTAACTACTTCGCCACATCGAGGGTCGCCTTCGCCTCCTGCCCGGTCACCGCGTCCCGGAGCGTCAGTCCCCACGTCCCGTCAGGGTCGCCCTGTGCGAAGGGGATGGCAAGTTCGGCCGCCCCGCCCTCGGTGCGGACGTTCTGGCTGTAGTAGCTGCACCACTCGCCCTCGGGGTCGTGTACGTCGACGCGAATCACGTGCAGGCCCGCGGCCTCGCCTCCGGTGTCGATGGTCAGTCGTACGCGGGCCGGTTCGCCGACCTTCGGCTGTCCGACCGCCTCGGCCGACAGGCCGTTGACCTGGTAAGGCAGTAGCGAGTAGATTTTGCAGCCCTCCGGCTCGAAGACATCTTCAAACGAATCAGTCAGGCCGTGGTATTTCCCGGCGCGAGCGTCGTAGACGTGCCGTTCGGCGGGCACTTCGACGGTCATTGGAGTCGGGTTCATAAACACGCTGTTGTCGATCTCGATCTCCTCGCCGACGCCGGTCGTCCCCCGTGTCGTGTTCAGCACGGAGCAAGCCATCTCGACTGGTCCGGCGGCGAAGCGGGTGACCTCGGCGGCGGGGACCTGCTGCCGGGCTTTCTCTTTCCACAGATTGATCTCTCGCTCGATGCCCGCCTGTGCGAGCGCTCCCGTGAACACCTGCTTCGACTGGCGTTCCGCGTCGCTGCCCGGCTGATAGCGGTATGCCGGGTAGTTACGCAGTGCCACGTTCAGGTAGATGGCGAGCCCGTCTCCGACCTTTCGCACGATGAGTGCATCGGAGCCGGCCGCATTGCCGTGTGCGACTGCGTCGCCGGTGGCGGTCACCGTTGATTCGCACGCCCGGAGCACCAGCTCGCCCTGGGGCAGCCCGAACGGGTTGTCCTCGTCGCGGACGACGACCGGTTCTCCATTCTCGGCGTACTCGAACGGCTCCTCCTCACTCTTCCGGGCCCGCTCGATGCCGAAGAAATCGTCGAGCCGCCCGTTCGGCAGCAGCTTGCAGTGCTCGTCCATCACGGCGGGGAGCGTGTCGGCGATGACCACGCCGCCGGCCTCTGCAAACCTTCTGATCTGCTCGCACTCTTCGTTGCTGACGGCCATCGAGTGGGGCATGAAGAACGCCTTGTATCCGTCGGCGATCAGGCCGCCGTCGCCCACGGCGTCGTATGCGATGAACCGGTACTGGAGCCCGGTATCCGCGACGAGCTTGCTCACGGCGGACCGGGCGTGCCACATCATGTCGGTCTCCAGCGCCTCGCAGTTGCCCGAGTTGCGGTCCACCCACGCCTCGCCCTGGGGGATGGTGCCCATGAACCAGTTCGCCCTGACGGACGCCTGGGAGTGATGGACGGCGAGGTGCTCGTGGGTCGGCTCCATCGCCATGATCTGCTTGGCGATCCCGCTCTTCAGCTCTTTGATCGTCGGGGCGAGCCGTTTGGCCCGAACAGACCATTCCCTGGTCGGCCGTTCGAGGAACCGGCCCTCGTCTTCGTCGTTATCCCAGTAAATCTGGCCACAGTCGCCGTGGAACAGTTGGAACCACATTCGACGGACGAGTTCCGGTTTATCTCCAAAGTACGGTCCGAACTTGAGTATCCCGGGCTTGAACGATCGAAGCATGTCGTCGTTCTGGAAGATGTTATACGGGATGTGGAGGTCGACCGATTTGGCCAGTTTGGCGAAATCCCATCCGCCGTAGGCGCCGGGGCCCTGGCCGCCGGTGCTGGCGTACACGCCGGTCGGGTCGGCCTCGCGGGCCACGTCTCGCATGTAGGCGATTGCTCCGTTCATCACGTCGTCCATGAACTCGCGGTGGTCGGCCCAGGACGAGAAGTTGAACTCGGGGTTCTCCGCCTGGCGGCGCAGGGTGTCGTCCGCGGTCAGCGGGATGACCTCGCGCCACAGTTTGAACGCGGTGCCCCATTCCTCGTTCAACGCATCGAGCGTTCCATAACGCTGTTCGAGCCAGACTCGGAACCGGTCCATGCAGTGCTTGCAGTAGCAGAAGTCGAACGGGGCGGCCTGGTCGCCGGTCCCGTGCTCATCGGCGAGGTTGTAGAACATCGGCCGGATGGGCTTGTGCTGGATGACGGTGTTCATGATCCGCTCGCGCATCTTGGCCTGGACGCCCCTGTCGGAGGGGCAGGACGCCCGCCACAGCGTCTTCTGGCCCTCGGTATCGAGCGCCACGCTGAGCGGCTTGAGCCGGTCGCGGGCTTCCTTGTAGCGGTCCCTGATCATGTCCCAATGCCGCCCGAACCAGTTGCGGTGTTTGTTCTCCTCGGTCGGCGGGTCGATGTACTGGGAGTAAGGCCGGTGATAGACCGACACCTCGTCGGGACTGACCTGGTCGACGTAACAGACAAAGTCGTTCTCCATCACGTTCTCGTAGGGTGTTCGCTTGTAGGCGACGACGCCGTCGATGCCCATCTTCCGGAGTTCGTCGTAGTATCCGTATGGGTAGCGTGCCCAGAGGAAGATGTTGTAGTCGTCCCACGGCTCGAGCGGCCGGGTAACAATGAAGCGTTCTTTGCCCTGGGGGCATTCGCATCCGGGGACCTCGACGTGCAGGTAATTTGCCAGGGCGACCTGGCCGTCGGAGGTGTCGAACTCGTATTCGAGATAGCCGCGTGCCTGGTTCCAGTCCCCCTCGGTTGTGCGAATGCGGCGGCCGTAGCTGTCGGTCCACACGACCTTCGTTCCGGCCGGCGGCTGCCTGCTCGGCTCATCGAACTCGACCCGCCCGGTCACCGTCTCGCCGGGGTGGAAAAACTCCCGGTCCTGTTCCCAGCGGTAATACTTGGGCTGCTTATCGATCACGATCTTGAGTACTTTCATCGACGACACTCCTTTGTGTTTTCGGGACTGATGCCCTTCTTTGGGGCGGTGTTCATTCCGCCCCGACGTTCTCCCAGTAGTCGCGGCCACGGTACAGCCATAGCTGCAGCCGGTGGACGCCTTCCTCACCCCGCTTGATGCGGGCAAGGCAATCGGAGCATAAGACTGCAACCTGGCCCGGGTCGCGAACCGGGTCGGCCAGGGGCAGGAACTCAATGCCGTCCCGCC
>PUPC01000337.1 GCA_003553185.1 Planctomycetota bacterium
GCACATCCGCTTACCGCCGCTTTGAGACGAGGGCCCTGCGAGGCCGGAATTTCAGCCACCCTCGCTAGTTGCCGAGCAGATCGCCGATGCCTTCGATAACGCCTCGTAGCGCCTCCCCGCCGTCCTCGAGTGCCTTCTGCGCCTGATCGGCGATATTCTTCGCCTCGGCGGGCAGGTCGTCCCGAACGCCGACAATTGCTGCGCGGACTGCCTGAGCGACCGAATCAAAAACGTACTCGGCGACTTGCCCGAGCGAACTGCCCTCCCCCCCTGTCCCAATGTCCGTCATGTGCACGTCCGGTATCCGGCTGGTCACTCGACGGCCTGCCAGGGCGGATGCGGACAGCGACACCTGCCCGCCGGTCATGTCGAACTGTTTGATAGTCACCGGTCGAGAGGCCTTGTCCGTTCCTTTGAATCGTTCGATGCTTCTCTGGATTTCGCCGATATTCGTGCGGCCATCCGTCGCCAACTCGTATGTCATATGCGGATTCTCGATCTGGAGACGGTTGATCACCAGTTCATCGGAGAATAGAGAGGACAGGGCGACATCGAAAGACACGGTCTGCGCCGTCAGGGCATCTTCGGTGCTGAACCCCTCGGGATTCCTCACCCGGACGCCCCGGAGCGTCCCGGTACCGGAGAACGGTGACACGGACACCGACTCCAACTTGAACTCGCTCCCCGTGATGACCGGGACGATGGCCTCGGCTCCCCGGCGAACCACCGAGTTCAGGAAAAAATACCAGCCGACCGACAGGATGACCAGCAGGCCGACGACGACGAAGATCAGTCTCCGAACCATCTTTTTCATGTGTCGGGCTCCGATTGGGGAAGCGGTTGGCAAATAAGAACACGGTAAAGAACGGGGACTGCCCATAGAATAAGGGCAACCCCGATGATCGGGCGGACGCGCAACAGCCAGGTTGTCGTTACACTCATAGCACCCCCTCACCACATGCTGGTTCAGGGCTTCGCGAGGCGGTGTGGGCCGCGGCGTCTCGGCAGGACCTCGGTCAGCACAATGGCACGCTGCAAAGGAGGGAGCCGGCCGAACGCGAGCCGATCGGTGACCGGTTGTTTGTCCTCGCCCGGCATTCTGATATCGACCTCTCCCGGATGCACCTTCTGGGACTCGGCCTGTTTCTTTTTCGCTCTGTCGGAACGCCTCTTAACAGCCTTAGCTTGCGAACCGAACTGATATGTCGGCCTGCTCTCGCCCGGTCTTCCGACAGCAGCCGGTTTCTGCAGCGGCGGCGGAGCTTGACGCTCCGACAATCGCACCTGCGGCTGTGGCTTCTCCGCCTGTTTCCGGCGCGGGGGCCTTTGGGGTGGAGGGGCCGGGCGCTGGGGCGGTGTCTGTTTCGGACGTTCGGCGGGTTCCTCTTCTTTTTTGAGGCCGAGTTCCCGAAGAAATTGCTGGACCTGGGTCTCGTCGGCCACATGCACTACCTCGCCCTCGTCCTCCTGCTCCTCTCCGGCCTCCCGGCGCCGCTCCTCCAGTTGTCGTTGGCGTTCCTGCGCGCTTTTCGTCTCGGCCATCCGTTTGAACAGCCAGAACACGCCGTACAGGACGATGACGACCAGGAAGAACAGGGCCTCCAGATCGACATTGGCCAGCAGGTTCATCGGCGGAACAAGCATGATTTCCCTTTCCGGCGGGCTCCGGGGGGCCTCGCCCGCAGGCGGGGTCACCCCCGGCGTCCGTTCAGATGGTTTTACTTGGTTTCCCTTTCTTTGGGTTCGCCTGCGATGCTCGACCGCATCTCGGTATCGGCTTGGACGTTCTTGATGTTGTAGTAGTCCATGATGCCGAGGTTGCCTTCGCGGAAGGCCTGTGCCATCGCCTTCGGCACTTCGGCCTCTGCCAGCACGACCTTGGCGCGGTTCTCTTTGACTCCTGCGGCCATCTCCTGCTCGCGTGCGACGGCCAGTGCCCGACGGGTCTCGGCCTTGGCCTGGGCGATGCGCATGTCGGCCTCCGCCCGGTCGGCGTCGAGTGCCGCCTTGATATTATCGCCCACGTCAACGTCGGCGATATCGATGGACAGAATCTCGAAGGCGGTCCCGGCGTCCAGGCCCTTCTCGAGGACTCGCTTGGAGATGTTGTCCGGGTTCTCCAACACGTCGGCGTAGGTATCGGCCGAGCCGATGGTGGTCACGATCCCCTCGCCGACGCGGGCGATGATCGTCTCCTCGGTCGCTCCGCCAACCAGCCGCTCGATATTGGTTCGGACGGTGACCCGTGCTTTGGCCTTGACCTGGATGCCGTCCTTGGCGACGGCGGCGACCGTGGGCCGCCCCTTGGTCGGGTCGGGTGCGTCGATGACCTTGGGGTTCACGCAGGTCCGGACGGCGTCGAGCACGTCGCGCCCGGCGAGGTCGATGGAGGTGGCGACCTGCCAGGTGAGATCGATGTTGGCTTTATTGGCGGCGATGAGGGCCATGGTGACCCGAACGACATCTCCGCCCGCCAGGAAGTGCGCCTCCATCTCGGGGGTATCGATGTCGAGGCCGGCCTTGACGGCGCGGATTCGGGCGTCCACGATCGCACTGGGGCTGACGTTTCGCAGCTTCATCGCGATCAGGTTCACCAAGCTGACCCGGGCGCCGGACAGCAGGGCCTTCAGCCACAGTTGGAAGAACGCGGCGACCAATGCAAAAATCGCCAGCAGTGCCAGACCGAGAATAACCAGCAGGACAATCCAGCCGGCCCCGAAATCGTTCTGGGCCAGCATCGACACATCCATTCGAGCAACCATAATCCTCTCCTCCAAAAAGAACCGAGTTCGACGTCTCTAAGCGTCCGACTCTGGACCGGATCGCCGCACGACGATGCGATTGCCTTCCGTCTTATACACCACTATCTTAGCATTTGGCTCGACCATGTCACCCTCGGTCACCACATCGTACCGTTTTCCCTCGATGCGGGCTTCGCCGGAAGGTCTGAGAGCCGACAGGGTGACGCCTTCCTTGCCCAGCAGTTCCTGGTACTGTGCGCTCTGGGCGGAATACCCTTCCTCCTTCCGTTGGCTTTGGGTCAGCGTCAGCCGTTTGCCCATGGGCGTCTTTGGCAGGAACCCAAACGCCACGATGAGGCAGGTGGGCGTGAGCAAGAGGGCAGCCATGAGAAAGATGAAGCCGGCTGTCGCCCCCGCCTGGACAAATGCCACGGCGACGGAACCGATAATGCAGCCGATCGCTCCCACCGAGATGAGTCCGCCCGAGGGGATAAATACTTCCATAAAAATGGCTGCCATTCCCAGGACAAGCAGGATGATCGCCAGGGGGATCCCTTGCATCCGCCAACTCCATCAGGGCTCTAAATCTTCGGGTTCACCTGCGGCCTGGCCCTCTTCCTCCAGGGGCTCGACCACCACCCGCGTCCCCTCGACTCGGATCACTCGTGCCCGACCGCCGGGGGGGACAAACTCGCCGTCTGTCACCACGCTGTATCGTTCGTCGCCGATCTGCATCGTCCCCGCCGGGCGCAGGCCGGTGATGACCCGGCCCTCGCGGCCCTCGA
>PUPC01000271.1 GCA_003553185.1 Planctomycetota bacterium
GAGCCGGCATCCCGGGCAGACAGCCCGAAAGAGCGGCGAGGAAGAAGATCACCACGGGGACCAAACCGACCGCCGCGAGCGAAGACAACGCCCGCGCCGACCGTTCACCGGGTCCGGCGGCCCTCGTTCGACCCTCGCAGCGGGCTCGCGGCTCGTCGATTGTTTTTCGGCGCGGCACCATACCCACGCGGCCATTCCATTCGCTCATCGTTTCGTCTCCCTGGACCTGTGACACAAGAACCCCGAGCCGGCCGCCGGCTCACTGCGAACGCGGCGTCCAACCGGCCGAAGCCCGGCATCCAGCCGGACAATTCAGAAGCGGCGGTTGCGATAGCCCTATATATACAACAATCCCGGTGTCCTTCGCAAGGGCTGGTCAGGTCTTCTAGCCGGACGTGCTGTCGCGGGCCTCGGTCGGCGCGGGGCTCATTGCCGGAGTCAGGGCGCCGACAAGCCCGACGGCCAGCCCAACGGCGGCGACCACCCACAAAGCGGGCCGGTCCGGGGCAGCCCCCAGCCGATCGACACCATAACCGATCAGCGGGGCGAGCACCATCGCGGCGATCGCTCGCACCTGCGACTCGATGGACAGCATCGTCGCACCCATCGTCGCCGCCGTCTCGTTATCGACCCGGGTGATCATCACCGGCCGCTCGTAGTTGCGGAGCAGCTCGAGCAGGATGAACCCGATCACCGCCGGCACCAGCACGCCCAGCCCCAGCGAGACAGTCATCATCAGGAAGAGGAACGCCGTGCCCACCCACAGCGCCCGGGCGGCCCGGCTCTCGCCCCCGAACCGACGGGCAAACCGGTACGCCCGGCGAGACGCCACCATCGACACGATATACAGCACGAAGTAGACCGCGCCGGCCAGGACCGCCGTCCGCTGCACGTCGTCGGTCACCGCCACCAGCACGGGCAGCCCGATCGCCATCTGCTGGATCACCGGCTGCAGATAGTCCTTCGTCACCTTGATCGTGCTGTCGAGCCCGGCCACCTCGATGAGTATCCGGCGGAGCCGGCGGTAGCCGAACGCCCGCTTGAAGGCGAGGCCCAGATGCCGCACCGCGTTGCCCACCGTGGCCCCCCCCTCCGGGCGGCCGTCGAGCTCCTTGGGATACCCCAGAAAATTCACGATCCCCAGGAGGTAGGGCACGATGGTGAACAGGAACACATAGCTGTAGCTCCCGGTCGAGAACACCAGGGCGGCGGCAATGATGACCGACAGGGCCGACCCCAACTTCGACCACGACCGCGTGTATCCGTAGGTCATCGTCTTCTCGTCCTCGCGGCCCTCCAGCCGGAGCCAACCGAGGATCATCGCCTTGTGTGTGCCCTGCCGGAACGCCGTCCCCGTCGCGAAGAACACCATCGCGATGGCGAGCTGCCAGAACGTCGTCCCCATCGCGAACAGAACGAACGACACGATGTAGCAGAAAAACGAGAAGATCATCGACCGGCGCCGGCCGTACAGGTCGGCGATCACCCCCGACGGGACCTCCATCACGGCCACGCTGAGCTCACGAATCCCGACCAGGAGCCCGATCTGAAAGAACGACATCCCCTTCTCGAGAAACGCCAGGATGATGAACGGATCGTAGTACTGCTGGTTCTTCAGGAACCCGTACAGCGAGAATCGGAAGAGCATCGGGTTGCGCATCGAAAAAGTCCCGAACCGGTGAGCTATGCAAACCGAACAATCACGGAATTATAGCAGCCGACGCCGAAAAATCGAACAGGCCCGATTGTTGAAAAAAGAACCGATTGCCGCTATGATCGTGTGACGCATAGATAATTCGTGCTACCCGGCCCGCGCCCCTGTGCTCCACAACGCCGCGCCGGCCCGGGAACACCCGACCGAAGAGCAGAGACGACCTGATGAATCGAAAATCCACACGAGCCAAAACGGTGGTAACCTGCGCCGCACTCATCGCCGCCGGGCTTCTGCTGGCGGCGGGCTTGCGCGCGCTGCCACCCCCCTCCCCCGGCTCACCGTCCGGCCGCAAACTGACCGACACCGTCGGGCGAGAGGTCGTCGTGCCGGACAGCGTGGACCGGGTGATCTGCTCCGGCTCCGGCTGCCTCCGCCTGCTGACCTACCTCGGCGGGCAGGACCTGGCGGTCGCGGTGGACGACGCGGAGACCCGGCTCCGGACCTTTGACGCCCGACCATACGCACTGGCGAACCCCCGGTTCCGCTCGATGCCGATGTTCGGCGAGTTCCGAGGACACGACAACCCCGAGCGGATCATCGCCCTCTCGCCCCAGCCGCAGGTCATCTTCAAAACCTACCCGGAATCGGGGCACGACCCCGCCCAACTGCAGCGGAAGACCGGCATCCCCGTCGTCGTGCTCGATTACGGCGACCTGGGCGACAACCGCGAGGCGTTCTACCGCTCGCTCCGCCTGATGGCCGAGGTGATCGGCAAGCAGGAACGGGCCGACAAGGTGGTCGCGTTCTTCGAGGAGCACATCCGCGAACTCGACGAGCGGACGAACGATATCCCGGCTGAGGACCGGCCCGGCGCGTACATCGGCGGCGTGGCCTATCGCGGGGCACACGGCTACCGCTCGACCGAGCCGACCTACCCGCCGTTCCGGTTCGTCAACGCCCGCAACGTCGTCCACGACGGCGGCCGGCTCGACAACCTCCGCCATTCGACCGTGGCCAAGGAGAAGATCGTCGAATGGGACCCGGACTACCTGTTCCTCGACCTCTCCACGCTCCAGCTCGGCTCGGCGAGCGGGCTGCACGAGCTGAAGGCCGACCCCGTTTACGCCACACTGACCGCGGTCAAGGAGGGCCGAGTCTACGGCCTGATGCCGTACAACTGGTACACCACCAACTACGGTTCGCTGCTCGCCAACGCCTATTTCATCGGGAAGGTGCTCTACCCCGACCGGTTCGCAGACATCGATCCGAAGGCCCGGGCCGACGAAATCTACCGGTACCTCGTCGGGGCCGCGGTCTTCGACCAGATGAACGAACCGTTCGGCGGACTCGGGTTCGCGCCCGTCCCGGTGGGGAGGTGACCGTGCATTTCGCGGACGGCGAGGTCCCGCAGGAATACCGCCGCTACATCGGCCGCAAGGTCGGGCTCATCGTCGCCTCGTCCGTCGCCCTGCTCTGCCTGGTGATCGTCTCGGTGTCGCTGGGCGCGGCCGACGTCCCGCTGGCCGACGTCGTCCGGGCGTTGATCGGCCGGCCGGCGTCCGACCAGTTCGCCCGCATCGTGTGGAACATCCGGCTGCCCCAAGCTCTCGCCGCCGTGGTGGCGGGCGCGGGCCTTGCGGTGGCCGGTGCGGCGATGCAGTCGGTCCTCCGCAACCCGCTCGGCTCGCCGTTCACACTCGGCATATCCCACGCCGCCGCGTTCGGGGCGGCGCTCTCGGTGATGGTGTTCGGCGGCGGGGTGATGACCTCGTCCCAGGCCACCGCGGTCATCATCACGAACCGGACGCTGACCACCGCCAGCGCGTTCGTTCTGTGCCTGGTCGCGGTGGCCGTCATCATGGC
>PUPC01000234.1 GCA_003553185.1 Planctomycetota bacterium
GGCTGGCGGACGGGGGGACGCGGGTCACCGTGCTGCGGGGCAATCGGGACTTTCTCCTCGATCGGAAGATTGCCCGGTCATACCGATTCGAGCTCGGCCCCAACGTATGGCGCGGCTCGCTGGCCGGGCTCGCAATCCGGGCCTCGCACGGTGACGAGCTCAGCCGGAACGACCGATTCCACAAAACGGCGCGGTACCTGTGCGAGCATTTCCCGCTGAGCACGCTGGTCAAGGCGGCCCCGCTGTGGCTGTCCGACAAGCTGGCCGACGGCTACCGGGGCGCGGCAGATCTCCGGCACAGCCGCCGCAAACGGACCAAAGTCGAGCCGGACACGGCCCGGCTCCGCGCCGAGTTCGAGTCGGGCACCGACGCCGTCGTCATCGGCCACTGGCATCGGCCCGAGCTGCAGACCGACGCCCTCGGTCTGACGGGCAAGACACTGGTGCGGCTCGGCGAATGCACCGACCGCCGCGCATCGTACGCTCGCCCCAGCGGCAACACCTTCAAACTCTGCACGTTTCCCCGGCCAGACGAGTAGAATCCAAGGAGAATATTGTGTCGAATCGAGCCGAATCTGTGAAACCGAGCCATTTCGACTGCCCGCTCGTACGGGACGAGATGCTCCCGGAGTTCAAGGCCGTTCGAGCGGACTCTGCTTCGTTCGCCAAGCTGCCCCACGTCCGGCAACTGCTCGAGACTTGTGAGGCGAACTGCGAGCCGGTCGAACAACTGCCCCGACTCACCTATTCGCTCTACCAGCTTTATGAGCGGACGGGGAATCGCCGCAAGTACGACAACGCCCAGCGGAAGAAACGCACGAGCGCAGCGAGCGCCGCCCTGCTGGCCATCTTCCGCGATGAACAACGCTGGATAGACATCCTCCAGGACCTCGTCTGGAGCATCTGCGAGGAGACCTGCTGGGTGCCGCCCGAACACATCAAACACAACCCGATCGACCTGTTCTCGTCCGAGACTGCGTTTATGCTCGCCGAGATCGAACACCTGCTGGGCGACCAGCTCGACGAAGCGGTCCGCCGGCGCATCCGGGCCGAGTTGAAGGTACGCATCCTCGATCCCTACCTGGCGAACGAGTACGGCTGGTCCGACGGCCACAACAACTGGACCGGGGTCTGCGAGCGCTCGGTTGGCAGCACGTTCCTCTATCTCGAACAGGACTCCGACCGGATGGCTCGGGCGATCAACCGTGTCCTCGAGGGTCTGAGTAAGTTTGTCGAGCGCGCGTTCCTGGCCGACGGCGGTTCCTCGGAGGGCATCGGCTACTGGCAATACGGCCTGATCAACACCGTGAATTTCTCGGCGCTTCTCCGCGAACGGACAGGCGGCGAGGTCAACTTCCTCGCTCACGACAAGTTCAAGAAGATCGCTCTGTATCCACTCGCGGTCCAGACCGGACCCGAATCGTTCTACAGCGTCTCAGACTCCGCGGGTGGAGCGTCTTTCGCGCCGGGGATGATAGCCCGTCTGGCCGAACGGACCGACGTCGATGGGATCCTCGCTCTCATCAACAAGCACACGGCAAACGTCGGGCCGGACCGGTTCCCCCACGCGATCCGCAGCGTGCTCTGGTGGGACGGCAAGCTGCACCAGCCGCCTCGAATCGACGACTATCTGCTGCCCGATACCGGGGTGGCCCGCATCGTCGATGAACGACATAACGTGGTCCTGATAGCGAAGGCCGGCCACAACAACGAAAATCACAACCAGAACGACGTGGGCAGCTTCGCCCTGTATGTGGGCGGCGAGCCGATGATCTGTGACCCCGGCCCCGGGCTGTATGACAAGGAGTACTTCGGGCCGAACCGATACGAAAACCCGCTCTGCGGCTCCTACGGCCACAGCGTGCCCCGAATTGCCGGCCGGGTCCAGCCGCCGGGAGAGGAATACGGTGGCCGAATCGCAGCGTTCGACATCAAGCCGGCAACGAAGACGATCGGCATCGAGTTCGCCGGTGCCTACGGCATCGCCGACCTGACGGAGCTGAGCCGGACCATCACATTGGCGACCGGCAGTGGCGACACAGGAGAGATCGTCCTCGAGGACCGGTACGTGTTCACGGGACAGCCGCTCCCCGTCGAGGAGGCGTTCACCACCTGGGCACCCGTCTCGGTCGGCCACGACGGGACGGCGGTCATCCACGGGACCGACTGCCAGCTTGAACTTCGAATCGTCGAACCGGACAACGCTCAGTTCGAGGTGGAGGACCTTTCCGTGGCGGAGAAGGGCTCCGGCGGCAGCACCGCCACCCTTCGCCGGTTGGCCTGCCGCTTGACAACCGGCGGAGAAAGCTTTAAACTAAAACTCCTAGTGACAAACTAAGCAATCTTTCGACGGTAGAGGAGACGACTTATGTGTGACGCTTGCGGATGCGGGCCGGCGAAGAAGACAACCGATTGCGAGAAGCCGGAAAATCTGGAGAGCAAGCCCGAAGAGTGCTCGTCCGAACAGGTCAAGGAATGCCACGGCGAGACCAAACAGCATCCCTGTGAATCGTGACACCTGAACGTTTGTCGGCGCGCGTGCGCCGATTTCGAGGGGAGGATACTTTGGGAAAGGAGGCCTGTTATGGGCTGTTGTGACAAGTCGAAGAAAAAAGAAGAGAAGAAGAAAGAAAAAAAGGGCAAGGGCTGCTGCAAGTAGTCAGCCCAACGCTGCGTTCTTACAGGACGCAGCTTGCCGAAGCAATCGATCGGGTCGAGCGAACAGCTTCTTTTGCTCGGCCCGGTCTTTTTGATGTGCCGCACCGCAAGTCGGACTGAAGGGCAGCCGGTCGATTCTGAAAGATGCATGCGACAGACGGAAACACCACGCCGGAGGGAGATCGAGCTCATCCCCGCCCCGCCCCACGACACGTCGGAAATCCAACTGAACGGATGATCCACCTTGAGCTGGCTCTTTGCCCCATACGCCCCGGAATACGCCGGTTCTATTTGCATCGGATGGGCGGTTCCGATAGGATAGGATTAACCGCGATGGAACGCGGCAACCCGGCCTGATTAGTGGAGACAATCTGATGCATATCCGATGGGGAATCGTCCTGACCGTGGCGATCGCGGTTGGCCTTTCCGGCTGCCGCAGTTATTACGGGGGGCACCGCATGCGGGCCGAGCGCGAAATCGAAAAGATTCTCAGCCGGCAAAGACACGAAGCCGTCGACAAGCACCAGGAAAACGTCCGGTATCCCGACCCCGCTCCCGAAGAACCGGAATTGGAGATAGTCCCGGAGCTCGGGGAGGGGCCGGGAGCTGAGCAAGACGGGGAAGCAGAACCGGGCGCTGCAGCGGGCAACGAGGTTAACGGCGAGCTTGACATCGACCCGCCCCTGGTCAGGGGCGACCCGGAAGACGCCGAGGTTCACACGCTATCCCTCCGGGATGCGATGCGAACAGCAACGCTCAACAACCGTAATTTCATGTCGCAGATTGAGACAGTCCAGATCGCGGCCCTCGATGCCATCCGGCAGCGTCGCAACTTCGGCCCGATCATCAGCAACAC